>JAAHGE010000051.1 GCA_010672635.1 Desertifilum sp. SIO1I2
TGTTCATTTTCGGAGTTGCGTTCTAATTCTTGAGGGGTTAGTTCTCGAACAATTCCTAGTAAATAAGAGGGGGTGTCTTCAATCCAAGATAGAGTTAATGAGATTTGAATAAAGGTATCTTGAGCGGTTAAAAGTTTAAAATTTTTCTGATAATTTGTACTATGTTTAGTCTGAAGCTGATGGATGGCTGCTTGTATTTCTTCTCGCTCTTCAGGATGGGCGATCGCCATCAATGATAATGAGGCAAAATCTTCTCTTTGATAACCTAATAGTTCGCAGAAATAAGAATTTACCTCTAGCCATGTTCCATCTAAATTTAAATGAAATAATCCTATTGGCGCTCTTAAAAAGCTTGTCTCAAAGCGTGAGTTATTTTTAGGTTCTACAGTCTGCATTGGTTGGCGTGATGTCAGATTTGACTTTTGTTATGTTAACTGTTTTTCTCTATTGATAAATCCGTTAAAGTTAGGTTTTTTTGATGCTTTACTTCAAGATGTCCGATTTGAGTTAAATTGCGATTATATGACCTCAAACTAGGATGAATCAATACTGAAATGATGTTGATAACTTTAGATCCTGAATAGGATTGATAAAAGTAAATTGAATAGAAGATTGCATTTTTTGTTGAAGGAAAGAAGAAATCGGATTTTATCTCTTTTTCTATTAATCCTTAGAGAAAAAACTACGTGGTTTCCCAGCCGCAAGCAAGAATTGAAAAAGGCAAATTAAGTGAAATTACCGAAAGCGAGAAAAGTTAGCGAACTCTAATATTACCTCTATAGCGTTTCAATCGGGCGATCGCTCTTACCCCAACCTTAACCCGTCAGGGGTCAATTGAGGGTGGCGTTAGATTCTTAGTATTTTACCGGGTGATGCGATCGCACGATTCAACCCGCTTCTTCAGAATAGACGTTCAAGCGTTCTCCTCCGCCTGTAAAATTGCCATATCAATCAGGCGAAACAATTCGCACTCTCGATGCCAGCTTTTAAGGGAATAGATTTATGACTCACTCTCCGCCTTCTGTTGCACCTGTATCCGAAACCTCAATTAACGAAATTAATGGCCCCAGTTTATTACAACAACTCCTTGATGGACAATCGCTATCTCGTACCCAAGCCGCAGACTTGATGCAAGGATGGCTCAACGAAGCCATTCCACCCGTTTTATCCGGGGCAATTTTAGCAGCGCTGCAAGCGAAAGGCATTTCAGCAGAAGAATTGGCGGGGATGGCACAGGTTTTGCAATCTCAGGTTGCCCCCATTCCGGAATCTTACACCCGTTACGAAACGCCAGTGATTGATACTTGCGGTACGGGGGGAGACGGTGCTTCAACCTTTAATATTTCTACAGCAGTGGCATTTGTGGTTGCTGCCGCAGGCGTGCGCGTTGCTAAACATGGGAATCGTTCCGCATCAGGTAAAGTTGGTTCTGCTGATGTTTTAGAATCGCTAGGAATCAACTTAGCAGCGCCTCAACAGAAAGTTCTGGATGCCTTAGACGCTGTTGGGGTAACTTTTCTATTTGCCCCAGGCTGGCATCCTGCTATGAAAGCCGTGGTTCCCCTGCGACGAACGCTAAAGATTCGCACTGTTTTTAATCTTCTTGGTCCTTTAGTCAATCCTTTGCGCCCAACTGGACAAGTTATGGGGGTTTCTAGTGCCAATTTAGTCTCCACCATCGCTCAAGCCATGCAGCTTTTGAATGCCGATAAAGCGATTGTTCTGCATGGACGAGAAAAATTGGATGAAGCAGGATTAGGCGATATTACTGAGTTAGCCGTTTTATCAGAGGGTAAAGTTGAGTTAAGCGCGATCGCGCCTCAAGACTTGAATCTCGCTCCCGCCTCCCTGGAAGCCTTACGCGGCGGTGAAGTTGCGGATAATGCCGAAATTCTTCGCAATGTCCTTCAAGGGAAAGCCACGCCCGCTCAACAGGATGTGGTGGCGCTGAATGCCTCATTAGCCCTTCAGGTTGGGGGGGCTGTCCCGTTATATGCTCATCAAGAAGGAATTGTTCTGGCCCGCGATATTATGTCTAGCGGTGCTGCTTGGAAAAAACTTGAAGAATTGATGACCTTTCTCTAACGCAATAAACCCGCGATCGCATATCGCGGGCTAGCGGCTCGCCTTCGATCAAAAACTAACGAAACATGCTGCTCACAGAGCTATCTTCATGAATGCGCCAAATGGTTTCCCCAACTAAGTTTGCCACTGAGAGAACCGTCAGTTGAGAAAACTGCTTGTCTAGGGGAACTGGAATTGTATTGGTGACAATCACTTCTTCAAACAAGCCACTGGAAAGCCGTTCTACCGCCGGTGGCGAGAATACCGGATGAGTTGCACAGGCATAGACCTGTCTGGCTCCTTCTTTGCGGAGCAGTTTAGCGCCCTCGCAGATCGTGCCTGCGGTATCAATCATGTCATCGACCAAAACCGCTGTTTTCCCTTTAACATCGCCAATGACGTTAAAGACTTCTGCGACATTATGAGCCTGACGCCGCTTATCAATAATGGCGAGGGGGGCATCATCTAATTTTTTCGCAAACGCTCTCGCCCGCGCGACTCCCCCGACGTCGGGCGAAACCACTACCAGATCGGGTAGATTCTTGCTCGCGAGGTATTCTAACAACACGGGCGATCCATAGACGTGATCGAAGGGAATATCAAAATATCCTTGAATCTGAGCTGAATGCAGATCCATTGCCAGAATGCGACCTGCGCCCGCTTCTGTCATGAGGTTAGCGACGAGCTTGGCCGTGATCGATTCTCTACCGGCCGTTTTCCGGTCGGCCCTAGCGTAGCCATAGTACGGAAGAACCGCCGTAATTTGGCGGGCTGAGGCTCGCCGACAAGCATCGATCATAATCAGCAACTCCATCAGGTGATCGTTCACCGGAGAGCAGCAAGGTTGGATCAAGTAGACATCGCAACCTCGAATCGACTCTTGAATTTGAATGTAGATTTCTCCATCTGCAAACCGTTTGCGAACCATTGGGCCTAAATCCATGCCCAAATAGCGAGCCACTTCTTGAGATAGAGGTACATTGGCGGAACCCGAAAACAAGCGCAAACGGTTATTTTCTGTCACCGTTGGCAGTGTCGGCTGAATTGTCAAAGTTGCAGAACGGATCACAACAAGCCCTCGAAGCGCATTCACCGCAATCTTATCACTGCCATACTACAAGATTTGCAAGGATTTGTGCGATTTTTTTTGGACGCGATCGCACTTCTCGCTAAAAACTCTCAAATAAGGGGGAATATCAACCCCGCTCGGTAGTTCTACGAGGATGAAGTTTATGATGAAAATAGCGGAAAATCTCCGCATATTCCGGTAGAAAAGTAAGCAAATTTTGAGAAAAGGTCTATGAGTTTAATCGATCGGATCGGCGAAGAGATCAAATCAGCAATGAAGGCCAAGGACAAAGTTCGGCTAGAGACCGTTCGCAGCATTAAAAAGGTTTTGCTGGAAAAACAAACCAGCGTTCGCGATCCTGAGTCTAAGGAACTGAGCGAAGCTGAAGAACTTGAAGTTCTCTCGCAGCTTGCAAAACAGCGGCGCGACTCGATCGAACAATACCGCAGCGCCGGCCGCGAGGATCTCGCCCAAAAAGAGGAGCAGGAGTTAGTCATTATTGAGGAGTATTTACCGCGTCAACTCTCGGATGCAGAGATTGAAAGCGCGATCGCCCAAATCATTGCCCAAGTAGGTGCAACTTCCCCGAAAGATATGGGTAAAGTGATGGGACCCGCCATGCAGCAACTGAAAGGCAAAGCTGACGGAAAGAAGGTGCAGGACATTGTAAAAGCTAAGTTGAGCGGCTAGGCTGTGGCAGAGAAAGATCGGGAAAGACCCGGATGCTGTTCTGCTTGCGAACTCCTAGTAGACTAAAAACAGTTGGTACGAACATAGAATCATGCAACCACCCATTCCCATCGGCACGCTTTTACAAAATCGCTACCAAATCTTAAAGATATTGGGTCAGGGAGGGTTTGGTCGTACCTACTTAGCAGAAGATAAGGGTCGCTTTAACGAATGGTGCGCCCTTAAAGAGTTTATTCCTCAGCAAACGGGTACCTATGCCTTGGAGAAGTCTAAAGAGTTATTCCAACGCGAGGCGAGTACCCTTTATCAAATTCGCCATCCCCAGGTGCCCCAGTTCCGCGCCACCTTCGAGCAGGAAGGGCGGCTATTTTTGGTGCAAGATTATGTTGAGGGTAAAACCTATCGGACTTTGCTGGCAGAACGCCAGACCCAAGGGAGAGCGTTTAGCGAAGCAGAAATCCACAAGCTTTTAGAGCAGTTGCTTCCTGTATTAGCTCAGATTCACGCTCAGGGGATTATTCACCGCGATATTTCACCTGACAATATTATGCTGCGTCAAAGCGACGCTTTACCGGTGTTAATTGACTTTGGCGTTGTTAAAGAGGTGGTAACGCGCTTTCGTTCTCCAGAGGAGACTGTCCCTCAAGCAACGACGGTAGGGAAAGCCGGTTACGCCCCTAAAGAGCAAATGCAAATGGGGTTAGCCTATCCCAGCAGCGATCTGTATGCGTTGGCGGTGACGCTGCTGGTTTTGCTGACGGGACGAGAACCCCAAGATTTGTTCGATCCCAATCAAATGAGTTGGCAGATTCCGGTGGGGAATCATCCTCAACTGCGACCCGTTTTAAGCCGGATGTTAAGCTATCAGCCGAGCGATCGCTTTGCCCATGCGAATGAGGTTTTGGCGGCGTTGCAGACGCCTCAATCCCCGGCAGTTCCGCCAACGCAGCCTTTCCCGGTACAAGCCGCTTCAGAGGTGCCGCCGACTCAGCCGTTTTCGCCTCAACCGCCAACGCCGAGTTATTCTCCAGCCCCTAATCCTTCAGAGATGGCAACAATGGCGGTGGGAGGGCGATCGCAACCTCTGAGTTCTAGAACGCCAACCCCCCCGCAAGGGCCGGTGATTCCGCCGAATCAAACGTCCATTTGGGATAATCCTTGGGCAGTGGTGGGGATTGGGGCCGGTGTTGCTTTAGCAGCGGGATTGGGTTCTCTGGCGCTGTTTACGGCGGTTCTGGATCGTCCGACGCCGACGCCGACGCCAACGCCAACGGTGACGCCGACGCCGACGCCAACACCGTCTCCCATCGTGACGCCAACGCCGACGCCTGCACCCGTTACTTACGATCAGTTTTTGAATATTCAACCCAACCGCGTCGCGAATTTAGAAAATCAGATTCGGGCAAATGAAACCGTTCGTTATGGGTTTAATGTTGAAGAACCGAATGATTTTAATGCTTATTTGTCGGGTGAAGGGGTATTGATGTCGCTGTTTGGGCCTGATGGCGAGGCGTTACCAGGGCGATCGCAAAATGTGTCGATTTGGGAAGGAACGCTTCCAGCTAGCGGAGAATATCGCGTTGAAGTCAGACCCGTGCGCGGTATTCAACAAGCGGATTATCAGTTGAATCTCAATTTAATTGCGCCTGAACCAACACCGACGCCCGAACCGACGCCGACGCCTACACCCACGCCAACGGGTTCTCCTCAGATTGATGTTGAAGGCGAACAAGTGCGCTTTCCCGCTGGGCAAACGGGGGTAGAACGGACGGGAGTGGTGGGACCCAATCGAGTTTACCGCTATTCTGTACGGGGTCAACAAAACCAGGTAATGACGGTGGAAATTCTCGAAGGAAATGCCCGATTTAATGTTCGCTTTCCGACAGGAGAACCGATACCGGATGCGGCGGGACTTCTATTCTGGCAAACCCAGTTACCTCAAGACGGAGATTACCAAATTGAGGTTGTGGCGAATGAGGAGACGGATTTTAGAATTGCGATCGCCATCCAAGATTAGCGAACTGATTGACAAATTCAACGTCCTGATTTAAGAATGTACAGGTTTAGCTTGGCAAGTATTCATGTTTAAATTTAAAAAGCTTCCTGCATTATTAGGACAAACAGCGATTATCTTAACGACTTCACTAATTTTTACAGAAGTCGCCTTGAGAATCTATAACAAATTCAATCCGAGTTTTGTCTTTTACGATAGCTCTTACAATCGCTATCGGGGCAAACCTTTTGCGGATGATTATGATTTTCAGCTCAGTTCTAAAGGGTTCAAGGATGTTGAGTTTGAGGTTGAAAAAGCTCCAGACACCTATCGAATCTTAGGAATTGGTGATTCTTTTGCCTATGGAGTAGTGCCTTACGAGCATAATTACTATACTCGCTTAGAAGATAAGCTGAATCAATCTAATGGGAATTTTGAAGTCATTAATATGGGAATTCCTAATCTCGACCCCAAAGATTATTTAGCAATTTTGATGAATGAAGGCTTGGAACTAGACCCTGATATGGTAGTTCTCAGCTTTTTTATTGGGAATGACTTTTTAAGTTCCAAATCGGAAAGACGCAGCTTATATACTTATTCCTACACTGCCTCTTTTGTTAATTTCATCGTTCAACTGGCTCGTAAATATGAAGGCAATGTAATTCACGGAAAGTATGTCTATCAAGATGATACTAAAACCTTAGATGATGATGCTTTTTTGGCAGTGCAGCAGCATCGCAGCATTCTTTTTTATAAAGATAATCAGGGATTTGCAGACGATTTAGCAGCAACCTTTGGTTATCTCCAGAGAATTCAAGAAATTTGTAATTCTAGAAATATTAAATTAGTCGTTGTCTTAATTCCCGATGAAAACCAAGTAAATCCAGAACTTCAAGCGCAAGTCGTCGAAAGCTTGGGCGGATCGCTTGAATACTATGATTTCGATATCCCCAATCGTCTTTTAAGCCAGAAACTCGAACAAGCCAATATTGCTTACTTGGACTTACTCAATCTATTTAGAACAGAAACCAATAATCAACTGCTCTATAAACCTAATGATACTCACTGGAACATTCCTGGAAATGAGCTAGCAGCAATTGAGATTCATCGGTATCTGAGGGAGCAATTTTTTAATACTTCAGCCAATAACTAAGTAGAAACATTCAAAATCGAAGTTAAAATTGGGGTAGCGAGTCGTACTGAAGATGCTGATTCCTCTAACCCGTAAGAAATTTGAAGAGCTGATCCCCACCATTGCTACGGGGAACCAGTATAAGCATTACTGGGGAAAATTTCCGGACTTTCTCAGACGGTTACTGATTTCCGTGATTGGTGTCGTAGTCGCGTTTTTTGCGCGAATTGCCACTTTAGGGAGTAGTTCTGGCATTCTGATTTTTGCGCTTGGAATTACTGTTGGCACCTACTGGTTGTGGGGGCCGATTTTTTGGGCCAGTCGTCGCAACGCCACTTACCGCAAACATCCCTACAGTGGATTTTGGCAGGGTCGCGTGCTAGATATCTACGTTACAGATGACGTAGTGGGAACCGAAGAAACGGTAAATAGTCGGGGCGAGTTGGTGATTGTCGAAAACCGCGAACGTCGCCTCAACATTGAAGTTGGAGATAAAACCGGATTTTATACCGAACTTCAGGTTCCCATTCGGCGAGAGTACCGTGCTATTCGACCGGGACAAATTGCCTTAATGTTAGTGATGTCTGACCGTCCGGATCTGAGCCAAATTTTACAAACCTCTGATATTTACATCCCAAAGCTGAAACTCTGGGTGAGCGATTATCCTTGTTTGCGACGGGATGTGTTTGAAGAGGTCAGCCAAACGCTACGGAAACGTCGCACCAGTTCTTCTTCAGAAAGCCGTTCTGCTCGTCGTCCGACGCGATCGCGTATGGAGTACGATCCTTACTAAATCATGACCTGTCCTTCTTGACCGTAAGCTTGCCAGGCCAGCTCTACTAAGCCGTTGACAATTGCAGCAGCAACCACTGCACTCCCTTTACGCCCTTCAATTCGGATATGAGGGACGAGGGAATCATTGAGACGGTCTTTGGCGACATCCGCCTCCACAAAACCCGCAGGCGTGCCAATAATTAAAGCCGGCCGAATCACTTCTGTTTCTACTAACTCAATCAGCGCCGATAATGCAGTTTGGGCCTGACCGACTACAAAAATTCCCTCTGGGTAGCGTCTAGCAAGGGTTTCTATGCCCCAAGCGGCTTTGCTTTTCTCTTTTTGGGGTCGGGTGAGCGTTTCCATGCTGCAATATACAGGGTTAGCAAAGGTATGTTGAATGGTGGGAGCAATTCCTACCTGTACCATTGGGACATCAACAATAATTGTGGTACGGGCAGCGAGGGCAGCGGCTCCGGATTGCAAAGCTTGTTCTGAAAAGTGAATCAGCGATTTATATTCAAAATCTGCCGTTGCATAAATGACTCGGCGGACAATTTCGTACTCCGCAGGTGAAAATGTATGCTCTCCAATTTCTTGGTCAATAATGCCCAAGCTTTGGGCGTCAGTTGTGTGCCATTCCATGCGCCACCAGCACTTCAGCTATCAGCTATCAGCTTATCAGGTTGTTGGGGTTTCAGTGGGTCTTGTAATGCCCTAAATTCTGGGTCTTTGGCTGCCAAAGGGGAAATTTAGGGAACGGTGGGATGTTTAAGTTTAAGCTCAATCCGTTCTCCTGGCTGGGGTTCGATGATTTGCGTCGAAAGATGGTGTTGGAGCAGTTGAGCTTGTAATTCCTTGGCGTTGCCTTTGGCTTTAAGCAGGACGTTAATTAAGCCTTCTAGGCGGATATCGCCCCCGGCGGCAGTGGGTAAAAGAAATTGAGGTTGGATCTGTTTGGCAAGTTCTAGGGCGCGCTCAGGGCCTTGGATGATGGAACCGATCGCGGGAATCGATAAACTTATGATGGGCGCGATCGCAACGTCTATGGGGGCTAGATCTTTTAATTGAGGGTCATGGTTGCCGTGGGGTTCGTAATATAAGCGGGTTCCCTGGCGTAAATCTCGGATCAGATAGCCATTTTCTAGGGTGAACGGCCCTAGAGGGGTTCCTTGAGTTGCTCGAATTTCTAGGTGGTTATCTAATGTCCAGGTTTCGCCCTTGAGTAGCGGGTAAACTTGCCGATAGCCTAGCTTTTGCACCACTTTGGCCGCGCTTACTGAGGCAACAACGGGAATGTTACGGTCTAGGCGTTTGAGGGTCGGAGGATGGGCGTGATCTTCTAATCCCTGGGAGAGCAAGATTAGATCGATGGATTCGGGAATGGGACGATCTTGCGATCGCACCCCTTTAAATAACCATTCTTGGCTGCCAAAGCTTAAAACCCCGACTAACCACGGATCGATCGCGATCCGTTTTTGTCCGATTTCCACCAACCAGGAGTTACTATCCAACCAAGTCAGGTGCATCTGTTTATCATTAGAATATCTCCTCACTATTTTAGAGAATTGTGTTGGATTGTTAAGGATCTGGCTTGAGGCTTTGCCTTCCAGTCGATTGTGACTCTTGGGTAAAGGCGATCGCTTTTGATTGACACAAGTCCCTTGAGCAAGCCAAGATCGATGTAAAGTAAAGCTTTGTAAAGGCTTTGATGAATGTCATTAGACTTTATTTCGTTAGAGACCATTCAGGAAATTGCCCATCAATACGGCTACTGGGCTGTCTTTCTAGGCATCATGTTAGAAAATACCGGCATTCCGTTACCGGGCGAAACCATTACCCTCGTTGGAGGATTTTTAGCGGGAAGCGGAGAACTGAACTATTGGTTGGTTGTGGCTAGCGCGATCGCGGGTGCTGTTGTCGGTGACAATTTTGGTTACTGGATTGGTCGTACTGGAGGGTGGTCTTTTCTCGTACGGATCGGCCAGCTTTTCCGGATTGATGAATCTCAGTTGCTTGCAGTTAAAACCCAATTTAGTGAAAATGCGGCAAGAGCTGTATTTTTAGGGCGTTTTGTGGCGTTGCTGCGAATTTTTGCCGGCCCCATTGCAGGTATTGCCCAAATGCCTTATCAGTTATTTCTGCTGTGTAACCTCGCAGGGGCAGCGCTCTGGGCTTCCGTTACAATTAGCCTTGCCTTTTTTGTGGGGCGCGTTGTTCCGTTAGAAAATTTGATTGCTTGGGTTGCCCAATTGGGCGTTTTTGCTCTTTTGCTAGTCATTGCTTGGATTGCTGTTCCCCTCTGGTGGGAATCTCGTCGCAAGGAATTAAAGCCAGGAGAATAGTCTTGGCAGGTATTGGCACTATTAAAACAAGCGCAAACCTTTAAAGGTTTGCGCTTTTCTGTCGCATCAGCACTATCCTCAATTTTTTTACCTTTTCCTGCAAGGTTTTGATTTTGCCCTTTTGAGAGGACGTTAGAGTTTAGGAAAACTGGAATCAAAGTCTCTAGCGCGTCGGCGCGTTAGCAGGAGAATTAGAGCAGGTTTACATCGATCGGTCGGTTTCGCAAGACGGATTTTTATTAATCGAATCTGAATTCAAAAGACGGTGTAAAGGGGCTAATAGGCAGTTATACAAAGGCTGCACAACTTTAGCAAGGTAAAATCGAAGACTGCGATCGCTCTGTTGTGTGTCTAGGGCAAACTCTTCTCTAAAACGAATAATGAATGCTTTAGCTTGTTGAATGGCTTGTCTGCGATTGCGAAAAACTCCTACGACAATCGGAACATTGCTATCAGTCGGTAGAATTTGGGCTTCATAACCTGAGAAATAGCGATCGCCAGTTAGAGGATTGACCGCATAGCGCCGCAATATGCTGTATTTAACATTCAAGTAGGTCTCGTGCATAATTCTCCTCGGTACTCAGAAAGACCGCCTGAAGTCAGCAAGACCTACAAGATTCTCACAAAACTTAGCCCCAAGAAGAACCATCCTGGGGCATAAAAACCAATCTTACTTAAGATAGAAGTCAATTACATCAAAGCGTATTAGCTCGATCTGTCTTTAACGTTGAGACTCCACAAGTTGCAGCTTCTCAACTTCCAATTGCTGAAGTAAGTTAACATCACCTTTGGAGCGAGCAACTTGAATGCGATGCTCTAATCTCTTCAAAATATTGGCACGATGCAGTTGAGCAGCTTCGATAAACCGTTTGTGGCGGGTTAAAGGCTCTGATGGAGAGTTGACAAAGGTTCGATTCAGGTGTGTTGCAATATCTACTGCTTCCGGTTCGGGAGTTTGATAGGTGCTGTAGGCAATCCCACGATATTTTAAATCGAGCGGTGCTTGAGGAACGGGAATATGCCTAGGATAGCGCTGTCTGTACTCTTGACCGCGATACTTGGCAACTCTATCTGCCTCAGCCATATCTAGAGCAATAGGTTCGTGTTCGTAGGGGGTTCCTCGATAGGAAAGTTTCATGATAATTGCCTTCTCTCTGCCTGTTCGGTGATTGGTCAAAACAGAAAAAAATATTTCTGTATCTATTTTTACATTCTGGCACTTTTTTTTCTAAGTTTGGCAATTTTTAAAGAAATTTATCAAAATTTTCTAAAGAGTTCCTCAGCTTCTGAGATTTTAATCTCTGTCACACCTCTGAAGATAGATTTCGATAACACTCTTGGAGGAAGTCTAAGAAAAGATTGTGTAAACTCCTTTTGTAGCCGTAGTTTAAGAAAGAGATAAGGTAAGGTTGTAAATTTGTAAAATTTCTAAAACAACTTTGGTTTTCCTGTAGCTCTTGGCTAAAATCGAGCCACATTAAACTATCCTTGATCTTCATCAAATCTTTAAAGTAGAACGTTAGAGTATGGGACAATCTTTAATCAAAGGCGATCGCTGTAATCTTTCTCAGAGTTTTCCCAAACTGAACCAGCTTAGTGTCGCGTTAGGCTGGCAAGTGGAAAATGCACAGCAAAACTATGAAATTGATACCTCAGTTTTTATGCTAGGGGCAGATGGTAAAATCCCAGATGAGCAATATTTTGTTTTCTATAATAATCCTCGATCTCTTGACGGTTCAGTTCAATACTTAGAACATCCATTATCTTCTAAAGAATTAGAAGAAAAAACACAAATTCAGATAGATATCGATCGAATTGATACCAGAATTGAAGAACTTATTTTTGTTGTAACCATTCATGAGGCACAAGTTAAACAGCAAAGCTTTCAACAGATTAAAAATGCTTTTATTAAAATTAGCGATCGCGCTAGCCAAACCGAACTCATTCGTTATAGCTTAAATGAAGCTTTTGCCGAAGAAACCTCCTTAGAATTTGGGCGTTTATACCGAAAAAGCAACGAATGGCGATTTCAAGCTGTTGGACAAGGATACAAAGCAGGGTTACAAAGTTTTGTAGATAAATACTATGTTGATTCTCAACTGGTTTCCCCTTCCCTTCCTCCATCCAACCTTCCTTCGCCTCCACGCCAACCTACTCCTCCTCCAGCAAAACCAATGAACGATAACCCATCTCCAACCCGCATCGCCTTAGAGAAAAAGCTTGAAAAACAAGCACCGCATATTTTCGATCTGACTAAAAAAGCCGAGATTTCCCTTAAAAAAGCCAATCTCAACAATCATCAAGCTAAGGTAGCCTTGTGTCTCGATATTTCCGGTTCCATGTCTCACCTGTATTCATCCGGAAAGATTCAAAAGCTGGCGGAAAAAGTCCTCGCCTTGGGGTGTCGTTTTGACGATGACGGATCGATTGATATTTTCTTATTTGGGGCTGACGATCATTATCCAGGGGAAATGAGCATTGATAATTTTAGTAATTTTATTGGTACTATCCTACGCCGGTATCCCCTAGAAGGAGGCACTTACTACGGTAAGGTGATGAAACGCCTTCGACAATTTTACTTTCCCAGCGGTCGGGGAACGCAGCATAAAACCCCCACCAGTGCAGATCAACCCGTTTACGTTATGTTTGTCACCGATGGCGCTACTGCGGATCAACAAGAAACCATTAACCAGTTGCGCGGATCTTCCTACGAGCCTATTTTTTGGCAATTTATGGCCATTGGCAAGTCTAATAAAGACGCGACTGCCAAAAAAGGCTTTTTCGCTAAGTTGACGCAAGTCTTTGAAAGCGACTTCAGCTTTCTAGAGAAACTAGATGAGTTAGAGGAACGCTATATAGACAATGCAGACTTTTTTAGCGTGGAAGACCCGCTCGGCATTCCCGACCAAGACCTGTACGATCTGTTAATGAGCGAGTATCCCAACTGGGTGAAGCAAGCCAGATCTAAGCAACTCTTGCGCTAATCTTAGCCTTACATCCGCTCGACTACAGCAATTCCTAATAGGGATAATCCGAGTTTCAGGGTACGTGCTGTAATGTCGGATAAGGCAAGGCGAGAGGTTCGGTAAGGTTCCTCTGCTCCTAAAACCGGACATTGGTCGTAAAATTGGTTGAATTTCTGGCTGAGTTCAAACAGATATTGGCAAAGGCGGTTAGGCATTAAGTCTCGTTCCACCTCTTGGAGAATATCAGAGAGTTGAAGTACGTGTTTTGCTAGAACGCGTTCGGACTCTTCCCCTAAAAGGATATTGGCATCTTCGCCGACTTGTTCAAAGTCAATGTCGCCTTTACGACCAATACTTCGCACCCGTGCATAGGCATACAGCATATAAGGGGCGGTGTTGCCTTTCAACTCCAGCATTTTATCGTAGCTAAAGATATAGTTGCTGGTGCGATTTTGGCTTAAGTCAGCGTATTTAACAGCACTGAGTCCAATGACTTGAGCGACATTTTGCTTAAAGTCTTCGCTTTCTTGACGATTGGCTTCTGCTAATCTTCCTTCTAAGTCAGAGTAAGCGATCGCGATCGCCTCGTCTAACAAATCCCGTAATTTTACCGCATCCCCAAAACGGGTTTTGATCTTCTTGCCATCTTCCCCTAATACCAAGCCAAAGGGGACATGAACGACTTCAACTTCTTCCGGAAGCCAACCCGCGCGCCGCGCCACTTGGAAGAATTGGGCAAAGTGCGAAGACTGACCGGAATCTGTAACATAGATGATGCGATTAGCATTATCTTGCTGGATTCTATAGCGCAATGCCGCTAAATCGGTGGTGGCGTAGTTATAACCCCCATCGGATTTTTGCACGATCAGCGGTAGGGGTTCGCCTTCTTTATTAGTGAAGCCTTCTAGGAAGACGCATTTTGCGCCATCGCTTTCTTCTAGCAATCCTGTTTGCTCAAGTCTTTCTAAAATGCTGGGTAGAAGTGGATTATAGAAGGATTCGCCGCGTTCTTGCAGCTTGATGTCTAGAAGATCGTATATTATCTGGAATTCTCGCCGCGACTGGTTGCATAGGAGTTCCCACGCACGCCGACTATCCGCTTCTCCGGCTTGCAGTTTCACGACTTCGTTACGGGAGGTTTCTTTAAAGGCTTCGTCTTCGTCAAAGCGCTTTTTAGCTTTACGATACAGCGTTACTAAGTCTCCTAAGTCAAGTGCATCTTGGGTGGTGAGTGCTTCGGGATAGGCTTCTCGCAAGTAAGCGATCAGCATCCCGAATTGCGTTCCCCAGTCACC
>JAAHGE010000510.1 GCA_010672635.1 Desertifilum sp. SIO1I2
GTTTTGCTTTCACCACTTTGAACTGCCTCAATTGCTTTCTTGCGTAGGTCGTAACTGTATGCTGCTGGCATCGGCTTGACTGAATTCTTCTTCTACTTTATCGTCCTAATCTTCTTTCGTAAAGCTATAATTTGGATACCCACAAAAAAAGCCCGCATCGGCGGGCACAAGCGTGAAAATGGGGAACTCACCCCGTTTTATCGGCGGGCAACATTGCGCTGAACCGTTGCCAAAGACTCCACAATACTGCGAACGGCTGCAACCATTGCCACTTCATCGTTTAGGCGGTTAATGGCAGAACCGACACCAACACCAGCAGCCCCTGAAGCGATCGCCATCGGTGCTGTGACGCTAGAAATACCAGAAGCACAGAGAACCGGAACCGAGACAGCACGGGAAATCTCGTAAGCAGCCGCTAAAGTGGGGGCTGCCTTTTCAATAATTCCCAACGTACCCGCGTGGTTGGGGTTGCTGCTGGTACCACCTTCGGTTTGGATAATATCCGCACCCAGTTTAACCAGTTGTTCGGCTAATTGAACCTGCTGGTCTAAAGGCAGGATGTGAGGCACCGTTACAGACAGGGTAATCTGGGGTAAGAGCGATCGCGTCTGTTGCGTCAGTTGCAGCACCTCGGCGGCCTCAAACCGCCGCCCTTGCGCGTAGAATGCATCGTAATTCCCAATTTCAATCAAATCTGCGCCCGCTTGCACCGCCGCCACAAACTTTTCAGGTTCCACCGCAGACACGCAAATGGGCAAACGCACCCATTCGCGGCACATCCGTACCAAACCCGGATCGGCTGCAATATCCACAAAAGTAGCACCGCCGCGATCGGCCGCTTTCACCACCGAAGCCACTTTCGCCGCATCAAAATTCGTCAAACCGCTAATTACTTTCAGCGCCGTACCTTGAGCAAAGGCACTTTGGAGTTGAGCAAACATCGTCATAGTCAATTTACGCAAAAACCTGAGTCAGATTTCATTGTGCCACTGTCTGTCCCTGGCAGGCGGACAAATTCCCAGGATGCTGTACCAAGAGATAGTGGACAAATGGTCTGTGTTAGCTGAACAATAGCAACATCGCCTCTGACTTAGGTTAGCTCTTGCCATGAAGACTGTAGCGTGTCAGGATGACTTACGGATTTTGGGAAAAACATTACAGGAACGCTTGCACGCTGAACTCTCCGAGGAGATTCGCTTTCAGGTGCAGTGCGCTCTTAAGCCGAATCTGTTAATGGTACTCGCCCAACACCGTGCCTCTCAACAACCCAATCCCCAAGAGGTTTTCAGGGTGCTACAGCAAGGGGTTGAACGAGAACGGCCTGATTTTTATGGCCAAGTTCGGCTATTTTTGCGCGTTGTCGAACAGCGAAGACCTTACGCCTATCACAAGTTTATGTTGACGCCTCCGGTTGAGTTTGAACCGGATCTAGATTCTGGGTTGTTGGATGCGGATATTTCAATTTCTCAGGCGTTTATCCAACCCGCAGAACCGCACGTTGAACCCGAAGTTGAAGTTCAAGATGCGCCTCCAATTGTCGAGACTCCAGAGCCTCTTCCATCGCCTCACAAGCGCGTTCAACAAGTTTTTGAAAAATATCCTCTATCGCTGATTTTGGCAGGTGCAGGAGTCAGTATTGCCTCGTTTGCGGGGGCATTTTACCTGCTGTCTCGCCCCTGCGTGGTCGGTCGCTGCTTGGTGCTAGAACAGTCCCAGGCTTGGACGACAGAAGCGATCGCCCTAGCCGAAGACGCCACCCATCCGTTGGAAATTCAAACCGCCCATAAACAACTCACCCTGGCAACTCGCAAACTCAAATCAGTTCCCTTTTGGTCTTCCCATCGCTCCATCGCGCGACAATTAGCACAGGCAAACCGCGAACCCCTGCAAGAGTTAGAGTTATTGCTAGCGGCAATGGGTAAAGCGATGTCGGCAGCAGTCAAAAGCCAAAATTCTCCCCATCCCGTCGCCACCTGGCAGGAAGTTCAGGGTTTGTGGCAAAGCGCGATCGCAGGTATGGAAGCCATTCCAGAAGGCGCAGTCGGCTATGATTTTGCTCAAATCAAGTGGCGCGAGTATCAGCAAAACCTAGGAACCATTAACCAACGCATTGAAATTGAACGCCAAGCCCAACGTCACCTCGACTCGGCTAAAAGTGCTGCACGGATCGCAGAAGCGCGTCAAGGCATTGCAGATTCTTCGCAAGATTGGCAATTGGTAGAAAATACTTGGCTAACGGCACTGAATGTCCTTCGCCAAATTCCTAGCGGCACAATGGTTCATGCAGAAGCCACCGCTTTGATTAATAGTTATTCTGTGGGGTTAGCCGCCGCGCGCGATCGCCAAAGTCAAGAACAGTTTGCCACGCAACTCTACAATCAGGCCCTAAATTACGCCGCCCAAGCCCAAGACTACGAAACAGAACAGCAGTTTTCCCTCGCCGTAGTCAGTTGGCAAAATGCCGTTGCTTACATTCAGCAAATTCCCGATCGCACCTTCTACGCCCCCCAGGTTGAACCGCTAGCAGGCGAATATCGCCAAGCTTTAACAAAAGCTCAAGATCGACTTCGCCTTGTTACAGCCTTACAGCAAACGCGAGTCGATTTGGCGCGTTCCTGTACGTCTTCTCCCACCATTTGCACCTATGATGTGACTGATTCGCGCATTCTGGTTAAACTCACGCCAGATTACGTGCGAACTGTGCGAGAAACCTTTATTTCTGCTGGTGGGGTTGGCGATTACAATACCCTAGCCGGGATTGACGAACATGTTCAAACCCTACAATTTGCCCTAGAAGCCATCAGCCGCAATGCGGGTTTACCGCTAGAAATTTACGATCCTTACGGTCAACTGATGACTACCTACGTGCCGCGTACTTAACTTAACTGGCGGCGAAACTGGCGGATGCTAACGCTTAACAGGACAATGGCAAATCCGAGGAGGGCGATCGCATGGGGCCACAAAACAGTTAGCCCCACGCCTTTTAGCAGAATCCCACGCACAATCGTAATGTAATGGCGCAAGGGGTTTAGTAATGAAAGATACTTAAAAAAGATTGGCATACTTTCGATGGGGGCGATCGCGCCCGAAAGCTGAATCAGGGGTAAATTAATAAAAAATGAGGTGAGTACCACCTGCTGCTGGGTTCGACAAAGGGTAGCCAGCAAAATCCCAATTCCAATCCCCACCAGTAAATAAAGTCCAGATAAACCTAGAAATAACAGAAAGTTTCCGCGAAACGGCACGCCAAACACCCCCCGCCCTACCGTTAAAGCCAAAAATACATCGCCGGTTAATAAAATAAACAAAGGAACGATTTTCGCACAGAGAATTTCCCAAGCTTCCGCAGGCGTCATTAACAGTTGTTCGAGGGTTCCGGTATCTTTTTCTCGCACAACGGTTACTGACGAGACTAGGGAACTAATCAGGGTTAGCACCAACCCCAACACGCCAGGAACGAAAAACCAGCTACTCTGCAATCCAGGATTATAGAGAAACCGGGTTTGGAGATGAATTAAAGGTAGGGTTGAATCTCCTGCTAACTGCCGATTATACTGATTGAGAATTTGGTTGATGTAGCCTTGGGCAATGCCTGCGGTATTGGCATCCACGGCATCAATGAAAACTTGGACTTCAGCAGGTGGGTTGTCTATCAGGTGGCGTTTAAATTCTGAGGGAATGACCAAACCCACGGTTAATCGTCCGAGTCGCACCTGTTGGCTGAGTTCGCGATCGCTCAACAAGGTTTTTTCAGCGATAAAGACTTGATTGGCGGTTAAGGCTGAAACCAGTTCTCGGCTTTCGTAGGTTTGAGCATAATCCACAATCCCCATTCTAATGGAATGCACGTCTGGGTTGAGGGCAAATCCATAAACAAGGAGTTGCACGGTAGGCGGGATAATTAACAGAACCAAAGTCTGTTTGTTTCGCAAGATTTGAGCAAATTCTTTGATTGCCAATGCCCAAAATCGGCTATTGATTAAACGCTGAAGTAAGTTCATGCTTATCCCCCAATCGGTTCTCTATTCGCAATCTTTTGAAGCTGCTCA
>JAAHGE010000511.1 GCA_010672635.1 Desertifilum sp. SIO1I2
TGCCACGGGCAATAAAGAACAGAACTAATTCGGAAATCAGTGCCACCCAGAAGGTCGGCATAAATAAGCCCGGATTGTTCTGTTCTTTATTGCCCGTGGCGTCGCCGAGAAAGGCAACAATGCAACGGCTCTTCCCTTACTTGCTACCTATAGCTTGCTTTCTGGTTATACCCTGAGCGGCTTAGTATTTGTCGCTCTAGGGACGCAAGGGGTGGGGATTGAGGGAATTGCGATCGCCGCTTTAGGTTGTGGTGTAACCTTCGTAGTAGCGCGGCAAATCGGCTCTAACCTCTCCGACCAAGATGGTTTAGCGCTGACCCAAACCATTCAACTCGCCTTAATTGCCTTCCTGGTCGTTATTGTTGCCCAGTTTGCCCTCGCCTTCTTCGGTGTCTATACCCCCACCTGGCTAGAAATCGCCATTTCCGGCTTTGGTGTCTTTCTGTTTGCTGGGGTTGCGGTGGTCGATTTCTACATCCTGCCCCGCAGCTATCGCGATGAACAATATCTGCCGGCCGCCCTGTCGATGTACCTCACCTACATCAACCTGTTCATTTTCATCCTGCGGTTGTTGATTTCCTTAAACCGCGATTAATCCATCCCCTCACACTCTTGCTTTGCAGGCTCAACCGCCTGCTTTTTTTTGACCTGGTTAATGAAAAAGATTGTCAAAATTAACTTCGTCCAGTAATCTAGTTTCTGGGTTAACTATTGAAAGTAACTCTCAATAAAGGAGGGATGATGCAAGCCTCAAGCAATATGCGCCCTGAAACAGCCCCCTGGTGGGCCGGGAATGCGCGATTGGTAAACCTCTCTGGACGCTTACTCGGCGCTCACGTTGCCCATGCTGGACTTATCGTATTCTGGGCCGGAGCGATGACCCTGTTTGAGCTGTCCCAATTTAACGCTCAAGCTCCCATGTACGAGCAAGGCCTCATCTTGCTGCCCCATCTGGCAGCCCAAGGATGGGGAGTGGGTGCTAACGGAGCCGTTATCGATACCTATCCTTATTTTGTCATCGGCGCGCTGCACTTAATTTCCTCAGCATTTCTAGGATTGGGTGGCATCTTCCACAGCACCAAAGGCCCGGAAAAGTTAGAAAAAACAGTTCCCGCCTTCGGCTATGACTGGGGAGACAAAAACAAAATGACCTCTATTTTAGGCATTCACCTTGTCTTACTCGGAATTGGCGCGTTGCTCCTGGTTGCCAAAGCCATGTTTTTTGGCGGACTGTACGACCCCTCTCTGGAAAATGTCCGAGTCGTAACAGAACCCACCCTAGACCCTGCAAGAATTTTCGGCTATTTCTTGGGCGGTATTGGCAAGCACTGGTTAGCCAGCGTCAACAACCTAGAAGATATCGTCGGCGGGCATATTTGGATTGGGTTAGTTTGCATTGCGGGTGGAATTTGGCATATCCTCACAACGCCCTTTAGCTGGACAGACCGCCTGTTTATCTGGTCTGGAGAAGCTTACCTCGCTTACGGTTTAGGCGGACTGGCACTCATGGGATTTGTTGCTACGCTGTTTGTTTCTGTGAATACCACGGCTTATCCTGAAGTCTTTTACGGCCCAGGTTTAGTGATTCGCCAAAATATTCTGCCTTACTTTTCTTCCCCCGACCCAGAATTAGTCACTTCGCGGACTTGGTTAGCCAACGCCCACTTCTGGCTTGCCTTCTTCTTCCTGCAAGGCCATATCTGGCACGCCTTACGCGCGGCTGGCTTTGATTTCCGCAAAGGTCGGGTAATGGATGGCACGGTTGCCCCTCAATTGACGGCTTAATTTCTGCAAATAACTTGCAACTACTGGATTGAATCTCTGTTTTTTTTTGCCTGAATTGCAACTATTTCTCAATTAAGGAGGCCGATTGATGACAGCCGTAATTTCGGAAAGTCCCTATTCAGAAAAAATTCCTCAAGTGGGGTGGTGGGCAGGAAACGCTCGCCTAGTGAACCTCTCTGGCAAGCTTTTGGGCGCTCATGTGGCTCATGCGGGATTAATTGTCCTGTGGGCGGGCGCAATGACGTTATTTGAACTCTCGCGTTTGCAACCCGACCAAGCGTTATACGGTCAAGGTCTGATTCTTCTACCTCACTTAGCCACTTTAGGCTTTGGGGTTGGGGATGGCGGACAAATTGTGGATACCTATCCCTATTTTGTGATTGGCGTTTTGCACCTGGTTTCATCTACTGTATTGGGGGCAGGAGGACTCTATCACGCCCTTCTCGGCCCAGATGTTTTGGATGATAACCGCACCTTTGCTGGCTTTTTTGGTTACGACTGGAAAGACAGCGAGAAAATGACCACTATCCTGGGCATCCATTTAATTTTGCTTGGTATTGGGGCGTTGCTGCTGGTTGCTAAGGGAATGTTTTGGGGCGGACTGTTTGACCCTTGGGCCGGAAGTGGTGGAAGCGTCCGAGTGATTGCCCATCCTACGCTAAACCCGGTGCGAATTTTTAGTTATTTAGTAGGCGCTCAAGGAGCTGAAGGGCTAGCGGCGGTAGATAATCTAGAGGATGTTCTCGGCGGTCACATTTGGGTGGGTTTCCTTTGCATTGCGGGGGGAGTCTGGCATATTTTCACCAAGCCTTTTGACTGGGCGCACCGCATTCTTATCTATTCTGGGGAAGCTTACCTCTCTTATAGTTTAGGCGCGATCGCATACATGGGCTTTCTCGCCGCCTACTTCGTCAGCGTCAACAACACCGTCTACCCAGAAGCCTTCTATGGCCCGTTGGGTAGCCTAGAAACTAGCACGGGACTGGTTTCTAGCCGGGGTTGGCTGGCTTCGTTTCACTTCGTTTTAGGCATTCTCTTCCTATGCGGACATATTTGGCACGCCATTCGCGCTAGAGGGGTAGCCGCCGGATTTGATTTCAACAAAGGTGATATCATCAGACCGATGAGCAACCCGCAAGTGGGAAATCTGGCAACGCCCATCAATTCTTCGGATTTCTCGCTGCAATTTTTAAGCAACCTACCTATCTATCGTCGCGGTTTATCTCCTCTGTCGCGGGGTTTAGAAATTGGTATGGCTCACGGCTATTTCCTGATTGGGCCGTTTGTCAAACTCGGTCCATTACGCGATACAGAAGTTGCCAATCTTGCGGGTTTAGTGGCGGCTAGTCTTCTTGTCATTATTCTGACCGTTTGCCTTTCCCTATATGGCAGCGTTACCTACAAGAAAGAACTGCAAACTTTTCCTCGTCCTAGCTTTACCGCAACGGTACCTCAAGTTCCCGAATCTTTGCAAAATGTGGATGCTTGGAGCCAGTTTACAGGCGGTTTTCTCGTCGGAGGCATTGGGGGCGCTATCTTTGCATACTTCCTCCTAAACAGCCTCAGCGTTTTTGCAAGTTTGTCTCTCTAAAGTTTTTAGGCTCTAGACGCATACCTGGCTAATGTTCTCCTCTTCTAGAGCCTTTCCTACTCCTTCAGCATTGTTACACTATCCTAGGATTATTCATGTCTAAAGTTGGTTTATTTTTTGGGACAACGACCGGTAAAACAGAATCAGTTGCTGAAATGATTCAGCAAGAATTAGGCGAAGAGGTTGTCACGCTACACGATATCTCTAGTGCTGATGAAAGTGACTTTGAAAACTACGAGTATTTGATTGTTGCTTGTCCGACTTGGAATATTGGTGAGTTGCAAAGCGACTGGGATGGCTTTTTTCCACAACTTGACGAGATTGATTTTAGCAATAAGAAGGTTGCCTATTTTGGGACGGGAGACCAAGTGGGCTATGCCGATAACTTTATGGATGCTCTAGGAATTTTGGAAGAAAAGATTTCCGAACTAGGTGGAACCACAGTCGGGTATTGGTCGGCGGAAGGCTACGACTTTACAGAATCTAAAGCCATCAAAAATGGGAAATTTGTTGGGCTAGCAATTGATGAAGACAACCAACCGGAATTAACCGAAGAACGAGTTAAGGCGTGGGTTGCTCAACTCAAACGAGAATTGTAGTCTATAGAAGTACCCTCTGCAACGGGCTGAGCTAAAGTCTCCTGGAAAGGGGCGTCAGAGAGGGA
>JAAHGE010000512.1 GCA_010672635.1 Desertifilum sp. SIO1I2
GAGCAGAAGCTGTTTAATGAGGTATGGCGGCTGGTGGATCGTTCCTATGTCGATGAAACCTTTAATCACCAAAATTGGTGGCTGGTTCGCCAGAAGGCGCTGAGTAAACCGTTTGCCAATCGCGAGGATGCCTATGAAGCGATTTCGCGGATGCTCAAAAGTTTGGACGATCCATTTACGCGCTTCCTGAAGCCCGAACAATACCAGAATTTGCAGGTGACGACCTCTGGAGAACTGACGGGGGTGGGGTTGCAAATTGCGATTGAAGCGCAGACTGGGATTTTAACCGTGATTTCGCCAATTGCCGGATCGCCTGCGGAGGCGGCGGGGATTCAGCCATTCGATCGGATTGTGGCAATTGATGGTTATTCTACTCAGGAAATGACCCTAGAAGAGGCCGCAGACCGGATGCGGGGGCCTGTGGGGACTCGCGTGACCTTGTTGGTGGAGCGGGGCGAGGAGGGGGCAAATCCAGTGGAAGTGGTGCGCGATCGCATTACCCTCAATCCAGTTTATGCTGATGTGCGATCGGTGAGTACAGGTGAGCAGTCTTTACCCGTAGGTTACATTCGGTTAAGTCAATTTAATGCCTACGCAACCTCTGAACTGACTCAGGCGATTAATAAGCTAGAACAACGAGGCGCTAAAGCGTATATCCTCGATTTACGCAATAACCCCGGTGGCTTATTACAAGCGGGGATTGAAATTGCTCGTTTGTGGCTAGATAATGGCACGATTGTCTATGTGGTCAATCGTCAAGGGATTTTTGATAGCTTTGATGCCACCGGAACCGCGCTAACACAAGCACCTTTGGTGGTTTTAGTCAATCACGGTACGGCAAGTTCTAGCGAAATTTTAGCCGGGGCGCTTCACGATAATCACCGAGCAATCTTAGTCGGCGAGAAAACCTTCGGAAAAGGGCTAATTCAATCTTTGTTTGACTTATCCGATGGTTCGGGTTTGGCAGTGACGATCGCTAAATACGAAACCCCCAATCATCAAGATATTAACAAACTGGGGATTCAACCCGATCGCGAAGTGGTCAGCCAAACCCCGATATTACCCACTCAAATTGCAACAGATGCCGATCCACAATATCAAGCGGCGATTGAGTTGTTAACGCAAGGTTCGTTGCTGGCGGATGCGGCTTAAAGCCCTCACCCTAACCCTCTCCCCAGGGAGAGGGAACCGGAGTTAAACTCCCCATCCTCTTCTCCACTCAGCACACTACTACACAGAAGCTAAAGCAACAGCACTTTCTAATCAGCACTCTTTGTCCCCCCATCTCCCCACTCAGCACTACTTTGTCCCCCAGTATTTCACCCGTTCTATTGCTTTTTGCCATTGCTGAAAATGGGCTTGTGCTGAGGCTGCGCCTGTGCCAGGGTGGAAAGTGCGATCGCACTCTCGACTGGTTACTAATTCGTGATAATCTGACCAAAATCCAACAGCTAAACCCGCCCCAAAAGCCGCACCTTGGGCGGTAGCCTCTTGGATGGTAGGACGTTCGATAGGGATACCCAGCACATCGGCTTGAAATTGCATCAGAAAGTTGTTGCGACATGCGCCGCCATCCACTTTCAGCAGGTTGATGGGCGTGGGAGAATCTTGATTAATCGCGTCTACCACTTCTTTGACTTGATAGGCGATCGCTTCTAGGGTAGCCCGAACCAAATGTTCTCGCCGAACGCCCCCTGTAAGACCCAGGAATGCGCCTCTGGCGGTCATATCCCAATGGGGTGCGCCTAAGCCACTCAAAGCGGGTACAAAGCAAACACCCGCCGTATCGGGGACTTGTTGGGCGAGGGTTTCGGTTTCGGGTGCAGAGTTGATTAAACCTAAGCCATCGCGCAACCATTGAATGCAAGCACCTGTGGTAAACATTGCCCCTTCTAAAGCATAGTTCGCCTCAATTTGACCGTTGTGGCGGCGAGTCCAGGCAATTGTGGAGAGCATCTGGTTTTGCGATCGCACTGCGGTTTTCCCGGTTTGAGCAATCAGGAAGCTACCCGTACCATAGGTGCATTTTACCGTACCAGGGCGATCGCAGCCATGAGCAAATAAGGCCGCCTGTTGATCGCCAAAAACTGCTGTAATTGGGATTTCTGCCCCAAACAGTTGCGGATCGGTGGTACCAAATTCGCTTAAACTGGGTTGAATCTGAGGCAGCCATTCACCGGGAATCCCAAATAATTCTAATAAGCGGTTATCCCACTCCTGCTGTATCAGATTCATCAACAGAGTACGGCTAGCATTACTATGATCGGTCGCGTGAACCTTTCGCCCTGTAAGATTCCACAAAATCCAAGTATCAATCGTTCCCGCTAAAATACGATTCCGTTCAATCTCTAGATGAGTTTGGTTTAACCTATCCATTAACCAAGCTAACTTAGTCGCAGAAAAATAAGCATCCAGCACTAACCCTGTGCGAGATTGAATCTCTTCAGCATGACCTAACTCAGCCAGTTGATGGCATAAAGGCGCAGTCCGTCGATCTTGCCAAACAATAGCATTATAAAGCGGTTGACCCGTAACTTTATCCCACAGCAAGCAGGTTTCTCGCTGCACCGTTAATCCCAAAGCCGCAATTTGTTGAGCAGAAATCCCCGTGGTTTTAATAACCTGTTGAATGCAGTACAGCGTATCTTGCCAAATCTCGTTTGGGTCATGTTCCAACCAACCGGAATGGGGATAATATTGGGTGAGTTCTTTATAAGCTTGTCCGGTAATTTGTCCAGCTTTATCAAATAAGATAGCGCGGTTGCCAGTCGTACCGAGGTCGAGAGCGAGAATATAATCAGACATTGGGTATTTTCAGCAGTGCAGTGCTTAATAAAAGGTCTAAAATATTATTTTCGCCTTGCACGACCCAAAACAGCTAGGAGTCAAAAGTTTTAGTTGCATCTTGGTAGAGAAAGTAAGGGCATTTGGATAAAGCTAGCGCTAATCCCATTTTCAAGTCTATGATTATTACATTTATTGGAATGTCAAATATTGGTAAAAGCTATTGGTCAAAACAATTAACAACATTAGGCTTTGAACGCTTTGATTGCGATAAAAAAATCGCCACTAAACTTAGTCAGCAGCTAAGAGAACCGACAATTTCTTTGCAAACCATCGGAAACTGGTTAGGGTTTCCTGATACAGCCAACTTTCAGAAACGAGAAGCGCAATATTTAGCCTGCGAAGCTGAAGTCATGCAGGAGGCAATTGAGTATAGTATAGAAAATCGCGATCGCAATCTCGTTATCGATACGGGTGGAAGCGCTATCTATATCGGTGAAGAGGTATTTACTAAACTACGTGCCTTTGGTGAAATTGTCTATTTAACCATTCCTCCTGAAGTTCACCAAACGATGCTTCAAGGCTACCTTAATCGCCCCAAGCCTTTGATCTGGAATGGAGTCTTTCAGCCAATGCCTAATGAAGGTAAGCATGAAACCTTCTCGCGATGTTATTCACAGTTAATTGCTCAACGAGATCGACTTTATGAAAACGTTTGTACGCTCAAGCTGAATTACAATTTTTATCGACAATCGAGTTTGGCGGCTGAGAATTTTTTACAGCATATTGTAGCAAAGGTAACTGAATAAATTGCTTGTATTTGGCAATAAAAAACCTGCTATTCCTAAAAGATAAGCAGGTTTAAACAAGTTAGCCCAAGAATTATTGATTACAAGCTGAGTACCTGGGGTTGAGCCATCTAAATTGTAACCTTTAAGAACTCTTGAAAACGCCGACTATCAAGATGGGAAAACTCCCAAAAAAGCGGTCTCCACTCATCGGCTCTACCAGTCCATCGACTGATACGAATTATACTTGTAGAGTTAGCGCGATCGCCGTTGTAGAAATTGTCCCCATAACTCAAATCCCCAGTTTCTCTAGAAAACCGGGGATTTCAAGTCTTGCTGAACGTTCAACAGCTAGCGATAGTTGGTAAACTGCAAAGCAATGGGGAAATCTTCTTGTTTGATTCGTTGAATGACTTGTTGTAAGTCATCTTTAGATTTTGCTGTC
>JAAHGE010000513.1 GCA_010672635.1 Desertifilum sp. SIO1I2
CTTAGATGGGGGAAAACTCTACGAACCCTCCGTAACGAAAGCTTTGGCGCAGTTTGTCAAAGTGGGAGATGGCGTCATTGATATTGGGGCGCATATTGGTTACTATACGTTGCTCAGTGCTGCCTTGGTGGGGAAAACGGGGAAGGTGTTAGCCTTTGAACCGGATATTGCCAACTGCGAGGCGATCGCGCACAATATAGAACTCAACGACTTTCAGCAGGTGAAGCTGTTTCAACTGGCTTTGGATGCCCAGACCCGCGACACCTCATTCTTCGTTAACGTGGATAATGATGGGGGTCATGCCTTATGGGATGTAAGTTTAAACGCTGCCAATTCAAAAACCCGCCATAACAAGCTGGTGCGAAAAATCAAGACAGCTACCCTAGATGATATTTTAAGCGATCGCGATCTCCCCCCGATTAAACTCATCAAACTCGATGCCCAAGGTGCAGAATACAATATTCTTCAAGGCAGCCAGCAAACCTTAAAAACCCTGCAAATTCCCTACCTCCTCTGCGATATCCATCCCTTCGGCTTGCAGCAAATGGGGGGAACAGCGCCCCAGCTTTTTGCCTGGATGCAGGCACTGGGCTATCAAGTTTATACTATCAATGCCCAATTGCCCCGGTTCACCCCCATTGCGCCAGAACAGTTTGAACAGACTCAAGCACAAACAGTTCTCTTCAGCCGAGAAGCCGTGGGTTAGCTAAAGGCAACTTGGAGAAGGTGGTTAATCTGATTTTCCCAAGTTAGGCGCTGCATAAACTGGGCGGCGGCGAGTCCTTTTTGGCAAGCGCGATCGCGATTTTGGTAAACTTGTTCTAGCATTTCGACCACCTCCTCCACTTGGGACTCTCCCCAACCCTCAGTTCCTAGGAATTGGGCGGTGGGTTGAACTGGGTTTTGGGTTTTTAAAAAATAACAATGTGCCTCATCGATTAAATCCAAATGACCCGTATTTGCTGAGAGAATCGTGGGAATACCGCAAGCGAGACTTTCCATCGCAGCTAGGTTCGTTCCCCCTTCTGCACGGTTGGGGAAAACGGCGACATCGGCTTCTCGGAGAATTTGACCCACTAAAGCATTTTCGACAACCCCAACATCAATAATCGCCTCTGGGGGAATTCCATTGTTCACCAACCACGGGATAATTTCCAAGCGCTTCTCTGCACTGACGCGCGGTAAACCGACAACATGACCTGTTTTTTCTAAACCCGCCATAAATTGCGGCCAAAAGTTATGCCAAGCCGTCATTAGCAATGCTTCGGGGTGGCGCTGTTGAAAGCGCTTAAAGGCCGCAATCGTAATATCTTGACCCTTGCGATATTCCAGTTTACCGCCCGAAAAGATGACAAAGCGGTCTTTAAACCAGTTTGCTTTGGGGGCAGGATGGAAGATGGTGGGGTCAATTCCCTGTAATGCCGTGCAAACGTTGGTTAAGCCATAGCCTCTCAAAACCTGGGCATTCCAAGTCGAGCCTGCAATAATGCGATCGTAGGCTTTGGCTTTGGCGATCGCATCGGCACTCCAACAGGTATCCTCAAAAAAGATGGCCCCCAACGTTTGCGAACCCCGAAAGCGCAACACCTCACCCGAAGTCGAACATTGATTTCCAAGGGCGTGCAATACCGGAAACTCAAAGTTAGCCTGCTGGTTAGAATACTGTTGCAATAACGCTTGGAGAACCTGATGCGCTTGCAAGGCAGGTTGTAATAGCACTTGCTGCAAAGGGTTCATCGCCTGTGCTGTCACCGAAGGCGGTAAGAGTAAAACCGGCTGCGTCGTTCCCCGTTTGACCAATTGCAGCGCCAAGTTCATCCCATAAACGCCCCAACCCGTCGCTAAACCAATCGGCCAGCCGATGCCGATTTTTGCGGGAATTTGGGGGATGGGAAGAGGATGGGGGGATGGGGAGATGGGGGGATGGGGGGAAACTTCAGACTCAACCCTCTGTTGAGACTCAGCACTCTCTTCCCACTCAGCACACCGCTGCGCGGAAGCTAGCAACAGCACTTTACACTCAGCACTTAGAGAAGCGCTGACTTGGGCGAAGACGCTGTGCCAATCTCCGGGTTGGGATTGGCGAAATAGGCGTATCGTGGGGTACCAGGGGCTACTCTCTCCTTGCATCAGCCATCGCCAGTCGGGGGAGAAACACAATAGCAGCCAGACGGGTTTTCCTAATGTCCCTGCTAGATGGGCGACGGCGGTATCGACGGTAATGATTAAATCGAGTTGGGCGATCGCAGCGGCGGTATCGGCAAAATCATTAAGTTGGTCGTCTAGGGAAATTAAGTTGGGGTATTCCTTATCAATGTCTGCAACTCGCGGTCCTTTTTGCAAGCTGTAGAAGCTGATATTGGGAATCTCTAAGAGTGCTTTAAACTGCTGAAACGGAATGGAGCGGGTGGCATCATTTTTATGATGGGGACTCCCTGCCCAGACGATACCGACTTTTAGATGGGGGGATGGGGGGATAGGGTGGGAAGATGGGGGGATGGGGAGATGGGGGGGTGGGGGGATGGTTTCTGGGGTTGTCCCTAGGATATGGGGGAGGCTTAGGAGGGGGGCTTTGATATCGACGGGGGGAAGGGGTTGTTCGCCTCGGCTGATAATTTTGTCGATGCCTGGGGCATTTTGCAGCAGGCGAACCAGGGGAGGCTGACATTCTAGGATGACTTGCCCGCCTTGGGCTTTCACTCTTGGGGCGTAGCGGATAAATTGTAAGGTATCGCCCAATCCTTGTTCGGCAAATAGGAGAATGGTTCGCCCGTTGAGAGGGGTTCCGTCCCAGAATTGGGGGATGCTGTGATTGGGGTTGAAGTTGGGGTGTCGCCAGCGCCATTCGTATTCGGCGAAACCCTGTGGAAAGTTACCGGATAGGAGTAAAGCGAAGGCTAAGTTGAGATGGGCTTCGGCGTAGTTGGGGTTGAGTTGAATCGCTTGTTGGTATTGGGCGATCGCACTTTCAATTTCGCCTAAATCTCGATAGGCTAAACCTAGATTATTATAAGCATCGGCTCGGTTGGGTTGCAGGGCAATTGCTTTTTGATAAACCTCTATCGCGCCTTGGGGTTGATGGTGATGGCGTAGGGCTATCCCCAGGTTATTATACGCATCAAAGTAATCGGGTTTGAGGGCGATCGCCTTTTGGTAACATTCAATCGATAGAAGCGATTGTTCTGACTGCCACAAGGCGGCCCCTAGGTTATTATGAGCCTCTGCATAATTTGGGTTAATTGTCAAGGCTTGGCGCAAATAGGCGATCGCGCTTTGAGAATCTCCCAACTGATGCGTTACAGTACCCAATAGCTGGATCGCCTCAACGCATTGCGGATCGATATCCAGAATTTGCTGATAAATGCGCTGCGCCTGCTGCAATTCTCCGGCTTGGTGATGAGAAAGCGCCCGGTTTAATAACTCTTGACTCCCTCCCCCAAGCCTCTCCCTTTCTAACTCAGCCCGAAGCTGTTGAAAGACAGTTTCCCAGTCTCCAAAGCGAGGCTGACGGAATAAGCGGAGGCTGGGGTACCAGGGACTATCGCTTCGTTCTAACATCCATCGCCAGTCGGGGCAATAACTCAAAAGCAACCAAACGGGTTTACCCAGAGTGCCTGCCAGGTGGGCGACCGCTGTATCGACTGTAATAATTAAATCAAGCTGCCCGATCGCATCTGCCGTATCTGCAAAATCGGTAATTTGCGGTGCTAAGTCTTGTACGCCGTAAGTTTGGTCGTGTTGCGATAGCTCATTTTCGCCTTTTTGCAGGCTGTAAAATTCTATACCCGAAATCTCAAATAAGGGTTGAAACTGGCTCAAGGATACCGAGCGGGTGCGATCGTTTTTGTTATTGGGGCTACCAGCCCAGACGATACCGACTTTTAAATGAGAGGATGAGGAATGGAGAGATGGGGAGATAGGGAGATGAGGGAGTGGGGGAATCGTTTCTAGGGTAGTGCCTAGGATATGGGGGAGACTTAACAGGGGGGCTTGTACGTCGAAGGCGGGGAGGG
>JAAHGE010000514.1 GCA_010672635.1 Desertifilum sp. SIO1I2
TCGATCGGCGGTGCTCGAGAAATGCCGGACCTCGGACCCCGGAACGACGACGGCCCCCGTGGCGTGTCCATTGTGAGGAGCCATTGAAAGGACGCGACTTACTCAGTTTGGCAGATTTAAGCGCCTCGGAACTGCAAGACCTCTTGCAACGGGCCGCTCAACTTAAATCTGGTGAAATTAAGTTACGCTGCAATAAAGTCTTAGGGTTGCTCTTTTCTAAGGCATCCACCCGCACTCGCGTGAGTTTTACGGTGGCGATGTATCAGTTGGGGGGACAAGTGATCGATCTTAACCCCAATGTCACCCAAGTCAGCCGGGGAGAACCGTTAGAAGATACGGCGCGGGTTTTAGACCGCTATTTAGATATTCTGGCGATTCGCACCTTTAAGCAAGCCGATTTAAGAACCTATGCTGAGTTTACCCAAATCCCGGTGATCAACGCGCTGACGGATGAGGAACACCCCTGTCAGGTGCTTGCAGACTTACTCACGATTCAAGAATGTTTTGGTTCCCTTGCCGGTCATACTTTAGCCTATTTTGGCGATGGGAATAATATGGCCAATTCCCTGATGTTGGGTTGCGCTTTGGTGGGGATGAATGTCCGCATTGCTACCCCAGAAGGCTATGCGCCCGATGCTGAGATTATGGCACAGGCTAGCGCGATCGCGGCAGGTAAAACTGAGGTACTGGTAACGCAAGATCCGCTGGAGGCTGCAAAGGGTGCCAATATACTCTATACCGATGTTTGGGCGAGTATGGGTCAGGAGTCGGAGGCGGATAACCGGATTCCCCTATTTCAACCCTATCAACTCAATACGGAGTTATTGGGTCATGCAGACAAAGATGCGATCGTTCTCCATTGTCTCCCAGCCCATCGCGGCGAGGAAATTACCCATGAGGTGATGGAGGGTTCGCACTCGCGCATTTGGGATCAGGCGGAAAACCGGATGCACGCTCAAAAGGCTCTCTTGGCGAGTTTGCTAGGCTGCGATTAGCTGCTTTTTTGACTCCCTTTTGCGCGAGGGGTGGGGTGTGGAATCGGCACGGTTTCTGAAGGTCGCTGAAAGGCTGATGAGTTAAGGGTTGTGGAGGTTATGGCAAACAAAAGGCTCGCGCTCCTTATATACCAAGCTTTTCAGCGATTTGCTCTTGTGTTTGCTGGTGTTGTATGCTAATTTTAAGTCAGCCTCGCGCAAGCGTACCTGGAAAACTAAATACAGCAAGGGTTCTGGCTGACCGCGATTGCAATCAAAACTAATCCCTTTCAGGGATTGAAACGCCCCGCCAGTAGCTAGCTCTAATTTTTACTTAAATTGCAATCAAAACTAATCCCTTTCAGGGATTGAAACCTATATCGGCTCCTAATCCGATTCCGAGTAATTCTGATTGCAATCAAAACTAATCCCTTTCAGGGATTGAAACCGCTAATCCCTCTTGATGGATCGTGCAGGTACAGATTGCAATCAAAACTAATCCCTTTCAGGGATTGAAACGGTTAGGGATACCAAAGAAGTGCTTGTGTTTTGATTGCAATCAAAACTAATCCCTTTCAGGGATTGAAACTACTACTGAGGAAGAAAGAGTTTTTTCTCGCTTTGATTGCAATCAAAACTAATCCCTTTCAGGGATTGAAACAGGGACTGGAAAAGCCCCTTGGCTTTGGACTCGAATTGCAATCAAAACTAATCCCTTTCAGGGATTGAAACCAATTTCTTAAGCGAACCGGAAAACCAAGCCGCTAAAATTGCAATCAAAACTAATCCCTTTCAGGGATTGAAACCCTCCCATCTCCTCAAGATGTAGTCGCGGCAATCAATTGCAATCAAAACTAATCCCTTTCAGGGATTGAAACGGCTCCAGCTAACGCGCTTGCCCAGAACCTTCTCGATTGCAATCAAAACTAATCCCTTTCAGGGATTGAAACGTGAATTGATCGCGGCTGATGATGCTGATTATTCATTGCAATCAAAACTAATCCCTTTCAGGGATTGAAACGCTCTATAAATCCCGCCATGCGAGAAATTATCAGATTGCAATCAAAACTAATCCCTTTCAGGGATTGAAACCCACCATCGGGCAGAGATCATTATTATTTCCCGCAAATTGCAATCAAAACTAATCCCTTTCAGGGATTGAAACGTTATTAAGGCTTCTGTCGATGGCTGGAGCAGTGGCGATAAAATTGCAATCAAAACTAATCCCTTTCAGGGATTGAAACGTTTTTCTTCCTCTGGTTGCGATTGGTTGCTATTGTGATTGCAATCAAAACTAATCCCTTTCAGGGATTGAAACTATTCTATCCGCTTTGGCGATCGCCTCTTTGTTTGATTGCAATCAAAACTAATCCCTTTCAGGGATTGAAACTTTTGAAGTGTCTGACGGGGTTGATTGCTTGGAAAATTGCAATCAAAACTAATCCCTTTCAGGGATTGAAACATCTGCACCTTTCTCGATCGCGCCACCGTGCCCTATTGCAATCAAAACTAATCCCTTTCAGGGATTGAAACGGCGTTGGTGTAGTTCATGGTGGCGTTTCCTTTTTGTATTGCAATCAAAACTAATCCCTTTCAGGGATTGAAACTACTTCTGGGATTTGGACAAAGGCTTGATTATCACATTGCAATCAAAACTAATCCCTTTCAGGGATTGAAACAAGGCTCCCAGCGCAAAACTCTATTCGGGAACCGATTGCAATCAAAACTAATCCCTTTCAGGGATTGAAACTACAAAGTATGTCCACGTGCAATCGATAGCGGAAAAATTGCAATCAAAACTAATCCCTTTCAGGGATTGAAACTGGAGGCTCGAGAAGGATACGAAAGACCCCGAAGGAATTGCAATCAAAACTAATCCCTTTCAGGGATTGAAACGTGGGGGGAATGTGGCGCGCAAGCAAAGACGATCGCATTGCAATCAAAACTAATCCCTTTCAGGGATTGAAACGACAATTGGGCTTTGAATCCGGGCAAGATTCCACAATTGCAATCAAAACTAATCCCTTTCAGGGATTGAAACAATCTTGACAGAGCGCACAAAGCAGCGCCCCCGACTCTATTGCAATCAAAACTAATCCCTTTCAGGGATTGAAACAAGTGGTCTTTGTCCAGAATCAATAATTTGCTCATAATTATTGCAATCAAAACTAATCCCTTTCAGGGATTGAAACACAACGGCATTCCTGTGGAGGTTTTCCCCACAGAAGAATTGCAATCAAAACTAATCCCTTTCAGGGATTGAAACCATCTTGCTCGTAGTCGTTGGCGTTGCCAAACTCATTGCAATCAAAACTAATCCCTTTCAGGGATTGAAACCAGAACGAATGGTACTGGAAAACAAGCGCCCCAATATTGCAATCAAAACTAATCCCTTTCAGGGATTGAAACTCGCTGCCCCATCCAGTCTTGGGGCAGCTCCCTCAAATTGCAATCAAAACTAATCCCTTTCAGGGATTGAAACCGGAAGTGCCAAAAGCAAAAATCAAATTCCAGAAAATTGCAATCAAAACTAATCCCTTTCAGGGATTGAAACATCATTAAATCCGGAGGGTGACTATCACATAGAGAATTGCAATCAAAACTAATCCCTTTCAGGGATTGAAACAGAAACCACGCTGCTAGCGATCGCCATGAAGCTGATTGCAATCAAAACTAATCCCTTTCAGGGATTGAAACTGAAGAAGGCATTCCTTTCACGCTCCAAACTAAGGGAGATTGCAATCAAAACTAATCCCTTTCAGGGATTGAAACTCCTGAAAGATTTGAAACCCTTGACCCGTGAAAGTATTGCAATCAAAACTAATCCCTTTCAGGGATTGAAACCACCAGAGGTGCAACTCAAGAATTTGCGCCTAGCATTGCAATCAAAACTAATCCCTTTCAGGGATTGAAACCTTAAAAATCCCTGCTGCTGGCAGGAAATCGAACCAATTGCAATCAAAACTAATCCCTTTCAGGGATTGAAACGGTGCTGTTGCTGCTTTGCACGTTAACGGCGATGATTGCAAA
>JAAHGE010000515.1 GCA_010672635.1 Desertifilum sp. SIO1I2
TTTTTTTTAGTGCTGGGGCGACCACATAATCCTCCCTTTTTCCCACACGCGCCGTCGTGCGGTGGGAGGGGGGGGAAGAGGGGGGTGGGGGGGGGGGAAGTGGGGGGGGGGGGGGGAAGAAAGGAGTTGGGAGTTGGGGGTTGGGAAAGAAGAAGGAGAACTTGAAAACTATCAACTCAGCACTCATGAACCCACTCAGCACACCGCTACGCGGAAGCTAAAGCAACAGCACTTTACACTCAGCACTCGGAACTCGGAACTTTGCACTCTTTTCCCCCACCCTCTTCCCACTCAGCACTCTTCCTGGGAAGCCAAACAAAAAGGAGGTTATGAAAAACCTCCCGAACCACATCACTGAACTGAAAAGCCTAAAAATTAGCGTTTAGAGCAAACCTGTATTGGTGCCGACTTTACCTGTAGCGAGTTCTACTTTGAGAATTTTGCCACCCATCTTCATGATTCGTTGTTGCTCGCGGAACCAGTTATCGTAGGGAACGAGCTTTGTGAAGTAGGTGTTTTGCAGTTCGCGCTGAGTCCGAATACGAGTTTGGCTAGGAACACAAGCCGTAACTTTAAACATCCGCATGAGTCGATTAGCTCCTGAGTGGGTGAGGAAAATTTTGAATTCTTATGGATCGATTAAATTTGACAATTTTAAAGTCTGAGTGTCAAGAGTCAATTTTAGACTGTTCAAACCCATCGATGTTTCACCCAAGGCTTTTCACAGGCTAAGACTCACTCTAGACTACCCAGACTCCATAAGTTGTAGGGCTAAAGACTTTAGCCTTAAGCGCTACAGCGGGTGCCTAGCTCAAGCCAGAGCAGATGTAGTCGAAGTAAACACCCATTTCTTTGCCAGCGTCAGCGCCAACTAAGCTAGCGGTGACTTCTTTCATGGCTTGGATCGCTTGAACGGTAGCAGAAACGGGAACGCCCAAGGAGTTGTAGGTTTCTTTCAAACCGTTGAGAACGCGCTCGTCGAGGATGGAAGGATCGCCAGCGAGCATTGCGTAGGTGGAATAACGCAGGTAGTAGTCGAGGTCGCGGATGCAAGCAGCATAACGACGGGTGGTGTACATGTTACCACCGGGACGGGTGATATCAGAGTACAGCAAGGACTTAGCAACTGCTTCTTTGACGATCGCAGCAGCGTTAGCGCTGATGGTGGTTGCTGCACGAACGCGCAGTTCGCCAGTTTTGAAGTAGCCTTTGAGTTTTTCTAAAGAGGAGGTATCCAGGTACTTACCTTGGACGTCGGAAGCGTTGATTACAGAGGTAATTGCGTCTTGCATTGTCGTTTTCGTTTGAACTTACGATTACTGGGATTTTCTGTCGGTTTGTCGGTAAGTGGTTAAGGCAACCCTTACTGCATTGCACCGATCACGTAGTCGAAGTAAGAGCCAGCTTCTGCTGCGTCTTCACCAGACATCATGGAAGCAGCAACGTTCTTCATTGCGCGAACGCCTTCAGCAACGCCGTCAATGGGGGTACCCAGAGACTTGTACATTTCACGAACGCCAACGATACCGATTTCTTCGATCGGGGTCACATCGCCTGCAACGATTCCGTAGGTGATTAGGCGCAGGTAGTAGTCGAGGTCGCGCAAGCAGGTTGCGGTCATTTCTTCGCCGTAAGCGTTTCCACCCGGAGAAACAACGTCAGGGCGTTTTTGGAAGAGTTGGTCGCCCGCTTGCTTAACGATGCGCTCGCGAGAGTCGGTTAAGGTTTGAGCAATACGCAGACGGCGTTCGCCAGAGGTGACAAAGGTTTTGATCCGATCCAGTTCGCCAGGGCTGAGATAGCGAGCCTCAGCATCAGCGTTCACGATTGACTTCGTGACGATACTCATTCGTGGATTCCTCCAAAAAGATATGTAACCAAGTGGGTCTGATAATAGCTGGCTTACGCCAATGCCGTTCTGAGTTGAGTCCTGCTTGAGTGAGTGAAGTTGAGAGTTGCTTGGTTATGCCTGAGCTTTTCTCGCCGTCATTGGTTTTTCTTGAGCAGGTAACTCAGTGACTATCCGCAATTATTTTGCGGCATTGCGTTCGCATCCTAAATCAGTTCTTAACATTTTTTAATGTTATTCCTCATTTTTTCAGCCGCTTTGAGCGCCGCAATCTCAGACGGTGCCTGCCATTGGGAGTAGGATGATGAGAGAGTATCGGGATAATCTTAATGAGCGCTGCCAACCTCGACGATCGCCAGCCTGCTTCCAGGATTATTGCGATCGCAGCATCGGCTGGGGGAATCAAAGCCATTGCGACTATCATCGGGGAGTTACCGAGCGATTTTCCGGCAGCGATCGCGATCGTTCAGCATCTCTCTCGCCAAATTCCTTCCCTGCTACCAGAAATTTTTGCTCGCCAAACCGCCCTGAAGGTCAAACCAGCAGAAATGGGCGATTTATTGATGGGCGGACAGATTTACGTTGCCCCTCCGGATTACCACCTGATTATTAATGCAGATCGCACCTTATCGCTGACTCAAACCGAACTCGTTCATCACGTCCGCCCTTCAGCCGAGTTACTGTTTGAATCGGCGGCTCAAAGTTATCAAGAAAATGCGATCGCGATTGTCCTAACGGGTACCGATCGAGATGGTTCCCTCAGCGTTCAAACCATTAAGCGGATGGGCGGTATTGTCATTGCTCAATGCCCAACGACAGCAGAACATCAGGGAATGCCACAATCTACCCTTGATACCGGCGCTGTTGATTTACTTTTGCCAATTAGTGAAATATCCTCTAACCTAATCAGGCTAGTTGGCTCAACGCCTAAAATTTCAATGCCTATTAATGAAGAAGATCGTTTATTTGAAGCCCTCTTAGAATATTTAAGACAGGTTCGCAGTTTTGATTTTACTGGCTATAAACCCTCTTCTCTGAAGCGACGCATCCGCAAACAAATGCAGGTTCGCGGTCTAGAAACTTTTGGAGATTATCTAGACTATCTTGAAGTTCATCCAGAAGAGTTTTCAGCTTTATTCAATACGGTTTTAATTAACGTTACGGGCTTCTTTCGAGATCCAGAGGCTTGGAAATATCTCGATACTCAGATTTTGTCAGCGATTCTAGAGCAAAAAAATCCCGATCTGCCTATTCGCGTCTGGAGTGCTGGATGCGCTTCTGGAGAAGAAGCCTATACCCTAGCGATGTTATTGGCAGAACATCTGGGGATTGAGCAGTTTCGCCAACGGGTCAAAATTTATGCTACAGATGTTGATGAAGAAGCTTTGGCCCAAGCGCGTCAAGCTAGCTACGAGGCGAAAGTAGTTGAGACAATTCCCAGTTCTTTATTAGAGCGATATTTTGACGTTGTTACAGGGCGCTATATTTTTCGGGCAGATCTGCGACGGGCCGTAATTTTTGGTCGCCACGACTTAGTGCAAGATGCTCCCATTTCTCGTCTAGATTTGTTGGTTTGCCGCAATACATTGATGTATTTTAATGCGGAAACCCAAAAGCGAATTTTGTCGCGCTTCCATTTTGCTTTAAACGAATCGGGTGCTTTGTTTCTCGGCAAAGCTGAGATGTTGTTAACCCATAGCAGCTTATTTACTCCTCTAAGTTTACAGCATCGAATTTTTTCACGGGTAGCGCGGGTTAGTCCGCGCGATCGCTTGTTGGTTTTGGCACAAACTGGAGATGAAGAGGCAGGAAATCGATTAGCCATCAATATGCAATTGCGAGAAGCGGCTTTTAATAGTGTTCCTATTGCTCAAATTGTTGTTGATTTCAATGGCATTTTGGTAATGGCAAACAATTTAGCTCGGTCTTTATTTAGAATTAATCTTCAAGATATTGGCAAACCCTTACAGGACTTGGAGATTTCTTACCGTCCTGTGGAGTTGCGATCGCACATCGAACAAGTTTACAGCGATCGCGCTCCAGTTTTAATCTCAAACGTCCAGTACGCGCAGCCAGAAAAGCTTTCCCAGTTTCTGGATGTGCAGATTACCCCGCTTCAGTCCAACAGCAATGGATATATCGGCGTTAGCAT
>JAAHGE010000516.1 GCA_010672635.1 Desertifilum sp. SIO1I2
GAGGCAAAGCGTGCAGTTCTCGACATCGACCTGCAGATTGCCGAAGGGATGTCGCGCCAATTGACCCGACGCCACCAATATCTGTTAACCTTGTTACTACAAGACTTTTCTCTTAGCTCGCAAGAACTCAATTTAATTGAACAAATCTCCGAAGCTGTCAGTTGTGGAAAAGTTCGCCTCGTCGATTGAACCGTTCAAGATAAATAAATATACCGAAATCCGGTGAAATCGCAAGAGTCACTCGCGAATGCGCTAGCCTAGTGTTATTCGCTTGTCAAGGTTTATCCAATGAGTTTGGAACGCATTCAGCTTAACCTCAGACTCGATCGCCATCCAGAGTTATTTGATGCTCTCAAAGAAGTCTCTGAAACGACAGGAGTCAGCATCAACAGCTTTGCAATTCATGCGCTTAAAGCTAGTTTAGGGTTGGAAGTCTCAACCACTCAACCGAGCAGTTCGTCCGAGCTTGCCAGTTTAGCTGCTAAAGTAGAAGCGCTGGAAAAGCGCTTAGAAATGCATCACCAGGTTTTAGAACGTTTGGCTGTAACGCCAATGGTATTTTAAATCCTTAAAGTCGGTTGCTATGTTGCTTTTAGAGAATCTATGAACCCTGAGAGTCAATTCGATTGGTCTTTCCCTGCTGAGTTGATAGAACGCATTCAGAACGCAGCCGCAATCGAACAGATCGACGCTAGAGATTGGGTGATTCAGGCCTGTGAAGCACGCTTGCAGGTTTCCCAACCCACTGCGCCAAACCCACCGGAGCGCGCGTCTAGGCTCGATTACGAGTCCGTTCGCGTCATTGTAGATCGAAAGTTTCCTAAAAATCGCATATCTCAAGGAGAGTTAGACCGCTGGCTGATGATATACCTGGCGGTTTTAGAGTCTCAAGAAACACAACCCCCTCAAGAACGATCCTAATTCATCTGCGTACCCATCTGCTGAGTTAGCATCCGTCCCTTGTAGCGTGAAGGCTAGAGCCATTTTCAGACAGTCGGGTTCTCTGGGGAAGTTCGCCTTGTGTAGCACGAATATTTACAGAGATCTCTCCCTTTAGGAGGTAGTTTACTCTACCCTTTAGGCGACATGATGAGAAACAGATGGAGACTTCATTACTGAAGACGGGCCGGCCCTGGCGGGGTCGGTTTTTTTTTACCGGGGGGAGAACCCAAAGGGGCAAGATTTGCCTAGCATAGAGAAGCTGCGCTGATTGACGCGTATATGAAGCCTTTTGTTCTCAAAGCACCGTTTCAACCCACAGGCGATCAACCCACTGCGATCGCGCAATTAACCCAAGGTTTGCAAGCTGGCGATCGCTTTCAGACTCTTCTCGGCGCAACGGGAACCGGGAAAACCTACACGATTGCCAGTACGATCGAGAAAATTGGTAAACCCACCCTCGTCCTCGCGCACAACAAAACCCTGGCGGCGCAGTTGTGTAATGAATTGCGCGAGTTCTTCCCAGAAAACGCGGTGGAATACTTTATCAGCTATTACGACTACTACCAGCCAGAAGCCTATATCCCGGTTAGCGATACCTATATTGAAAAGACGGCTTCAATTAACGATGAGATTGACATGCTGCGCCACTCGGCGACGCGATCGCTATTTGAACGCCGAGATGCGATCGTGGTGGCCTCCATTAGCTGCATTTACGGCCTAGGAATGCCTTCAGAATACCTGAAAGCCTCCATCCCCCTCCGGATGGGGAAAGAACTCAACCAGCGCGAACTGCTGCGCGATCTGGCCTCGATTCAATATAGCCGCAACGATACGGAAATGGGACGCGGTAAATTTCGGGTACGCGGCGATGTCCTCGAAATTGGACCCGCCTACGAGGATCGGATCGTGCGCGTCGAGTTCTTTGGGGACGAAATTGAAGCCATCCGCTATGTTGACCCCGTAACTGGGGAAATTCTGCAAAGTTTGGATGCGCTGAATATCTATCCGGCGCGTCACTTTGTCACCCCAGAGGAACGCTTAGAAGAAGCGTGTTATGCCATTGAAGCCGAACTCAAACAGCGTTTAGTGGAACTCGAAAGCGAAGGAAAACTCTTAGAAGCACAGCGGTTAGAACAGCGCACCAAATATGATTTAGAATTGCTGCGCGAGGTGGGATATTGTAATGGCGTAGAAAACTATTCGCGCCATCTCGCCGGACGCCAAGCGGGAGAACCGCCGGAATGTTTAATTGATTATTTTCCCAAAGATTGGCTATTGGTGATTGATGAATCTCACGTCACCATTCCCCAAATTCGCGGGATGTACAATGGCGACCAATCTCGCAAGCGGGTATTAATCGATCATGGGTTTCGCTTACCTTCAGCGGCGGATAATCGTCCGTTGAAAGCAGAAGAGTTTTGGACAAAGGTGAATCAATGTATCTTTGTGTCTGCAACGCCGGGAGATTGGGAAATTGAACAATCAGACGGTCGAATTGTGGAACAGGTGATTCGTCCAACGGGAGTAATCGATCCAGAGATTTTTGTTCGTCCTACAGAGGGTCAAGTGGATGACCTTTTAGGGGAAATTAAAGAACGAATCAAACGCGACGAACGGGTAATGGTAACAACCCTAACGAAGCGGATGGCGGAGGATTTAACGGAATACCTACAAGAACGCGGAATTAAGGTTCGCTATCTCCATTCTGAGATTCAATCGATTGAACGGATTGAGATTATTCAAGCCTTGCGAAATGGCGAGTTTGATGTCTTAATTGGGGTGAATTTACTCCGGGAAGGATTAGATTTACCGGAAGTTTCCCTCGTGGCGATTTTAGATGCGGATAAGGAAGGTTTTTTGCGGGCCGAACGGTCGTTAATTCAAACCATTGGACGCGCAGCGCGTCACGTTCGGGGTCAGGCGATTCTCTATGGGGATAATCTGACAGATAGCATGATTAAGGCGATGGAAGAAACGGAACGACGGCGCGGAATTCAGACTGCTTATAACAAGTTGCATGGAATTACACCGCAACCGATTATTAAAAAGGCGAGTAATTCTATTCTGGCGTTTCTAGATGTATCGCGGCGCTTGAATGCTCAACAGTTGGAGGTGGTTTACGAACAAGCGGATGAGTTACCGCTAGAAGAGATTCCCCAACTGGTGACGCAGCTAGAAGCGAAGATGAAGGAAGCGGCGAAGAATCTGGAGTTTGAGGAGGCGGCGAAATATCGCGATCGCATTAAGCATCTTCGCGATAAACTTTTGGGTCGTTAGAAAACTCAGGAAAAGTAGGAAGCCTATTAACCCTGGTGTTGGGTTTCCTACGTCAACCCAACCTACTGTAGCTCTGGGCTTTGTTCTATAGTAGATTCTAGCTTTAGGAAGCGTTTCGCTTCCTTGAGCCGGTAAAATGACAAAGGGGAAGAAGAATTCTGCGCTTCTAGTTGGGCAATGAGATGATCTAAAATTAGAATTTCTGCATCAGCCCGACTGCAAAGTTCTTTTATCTTAGTAGAAGTTTGTTTAACGTTTTCAATGTTTGGAAAAGGTGGCTGCTGAGTCATAATAAGTTAAAATTTCTCCTTTCTTCTTGAATGGTAGCTTCTGTGGCTTCTATGGTGGCTTGTGCCATCTCTATTGAACGATTGAGCAACTCCAGCATAGCAGGATCGGGAGTGGGTTGTGACTCAGCAATGCGTACTAGCAGTGTCGAAAATCGCGAGTAGTAAAGATTTGCTCTTTCGCGAACATTATCAAGGTCTTCTAAAACAATTAAAGTGGTTTCTGTTTCTCCGTACTGTTGGAAAATTTGAAACCCTGTGATGGAGGATTGATGGATGACCTCTAAAAGCTGTCGCTGTAATTCTAAAACTGTTGTAACTACGTCTATGGGTAACTGTGCCATGTTTGATCGTTTTGAAGCAAAGAATGCGATCGCTCTAGCTTAAACTTATAGTATATTTTGAAACATTATTTTTACTCAAGCAATCAAAAAATTATAACTGCCAACCGACTAGGGTCAGCAGTCAATCTAAAAAAATATTTTA
>JAAHGE010000517.1 GCA_010672635.1 Desertifilum sp. SIO1I2
TCGCCGATCTAGGAAATCGCGTTACTCACGCCTTTCACAATCTAGACATTCCGTTTTCTCCGTATAACCTGCGCCATGCTTGGGCAGTGAGAGCGATTGTCTATGGGCTGGATAACGCGATTTCCTAGATCGGCGTTATTTCTTCCTGTGCAGGGTGGGATTTGCACCTTGTCTAAGCACCAAGACTCAGCCCATTCAGGATAAAGCGGATAAACAATCCGATTTTTAGTTTTTCCCCTGACAACGTAAACTCCTGGGAATTCTGAAAAGTCCAGAAAAAAGATTTCATGGTTGCGTAACCCGTAGGCGGCCATCATGCCAAAAGTCCATTGCCAGTGTCCCGGCGGCAGACGATTAAAGGTTGTTTCAATCATCTCGTCTGTTGGCAGGGTTCGCTGTACAGCTTTGTTAATTGAATACTTACCCTTTAACCCTTTGAAGTTTGGATCTAAGCCTGCAAGTTTAGCTAACAGACTAAGTGCTATACAGAAGCGTCTACCTTGGCGAGTATCAGGAGGAATAGCGGTTATGGCGTCTTCTAATACCCCCAGAGTCAGAGGCTCATCAAGAGGTAATCGCTTAAAGACATTATGGTAGTCAGTTCTCCAGGTCGTTTCACTTTCTGGCGTTTTTAGCCTTCGTTGCCAATAATCCCGTTCAAAGATTTCTACCCAATCTCTGATTAACTGGGGCTTTGCCCTTGGTTGATGGCGAAGATAATTTTCCCATTCAAACTGATTGCAGTCTAATTGCGCTCCAACCAATTTCGCTAATTTCTCAGCTTCCTTGATGCCGCCTGGATTAGCGTGAATTCCGGTGCTAATAGTTTGCTGGTGCCAGCCTTTTGAACTATTGCCTGGTTTGGGGGGAAGTGTGGCACGAAGGTACAAACGATCGCCACGAGCCATGAGCGAACAGCCAACCTTTGCTGATTTAAGGCGACTGTTCGCTTGTTTAAGCTTGTCCATACTTTCCTAAAACTTACCTAAAAATTAGTTTTAGGAAGGTGAAAAGATGAACTTTTCCCAGTGTTCTCAGTGCCAGGAGCCGGACTTGAACCGGCGACACGAGGATTTTCAGTCCTCTGCTCTACCGACTGAGCTATCCCGGCAGGCGCGTTTTTTAGCGCTTAACTAAGCTAACACTTCTACTATGTTTTGACAAGTCTTTTTTGAAAAAAGGGTAAAAAGACAGAATACGTCCTTCCTTTTACCCTAATTTCAGGCTAATCAACGGGGCGCAGGCGCGTCATTTTTAAGTTAAAGGTGCCCCCGCGCGTTTCTCCAAAAGCTCGAACCCGGACGACATAGGTGCCGGTCTGGGTAATGCGAGCGAATAGGAGAGAATTGGTTGTCCCATCCGGGCCATCATCATTTTCTGCAATGGTAGAGCCATCCGCCGCCAACAGGGTGAGGATGGTATCAAATTGCTCGGAGGTCAGATCGAAAACCACTTGATCGCCTTCGTTGAGTTCCACAATGTAGTCTCTGGCAAACCCTCCTTGTCCGGTGGGGATATCATCGCGCGAGAGGGTATCGGTAATCTCATTGTTGGGGGGTAAGGGTTTGGGGTTATAAATTCGCGGTTGAGCAACCGCAGTCGCCGCATTGAACAATACCGTTGCCAATAAGGCAGGGATAACCCAGACCCGATGAAATCGGACAGTCAACTTATGTATCACTAGCACAAAGGTACCTCAGTATAATTATCAGCCGATGCGATCGCGCTCGATATCAAACTCGACATCTCCGACGCCTAACCGATCGGGTAGGTTGCTAGAGCAACAGATGCGATCGCTATTTCTAAAGAACCGTTGCCAATTCCGGGATAGCTGCATTTTTCAGCTACAAGTATTGAAGATAACAAACCACTGTAGCTCATAGAATGAGCGGTGTCTGGAAGGAAGGCAAAAAAAGATGAAACGTCGCAAACTTCTAACGTATAGTGCGATCGCGGCGGGAAGTGCTGCTACGCTAGGTGCGTGTACGGCACAGTCAACCCAAAGCGGACAAAACCTCGAACAACCCGCAGTCCGCTGGCGGATGGCGACGAGTTGGCCAAAGTCTCTCGATACCATTTTCGGCGGGGCCGAAACTATTTGCCAGCGGGTCAGCGAGATGACCTACGGACGGTTTACCATCACCCCCTTTGCAGCCGGAGAAATTGTACCGGGGTTAGAAGTCCTCGATGCTGTCCAGCAGGGTACAGTTGAATGCAGTCATACGGCGAGTTATTATTTTGTCGGAAAAAATCCTGCCTTGGGGTTTGGAACGACGGTTCCCTTTGGTTTAACGGCTCAACAGCAAAACGCCTGGCTGTATCATGGCAATGGTTTAGACGCCCTCAATAAGCTGTATGCTGACTTTAATGTTGTGAGTCTTCCGGCGGGAAATACCGGAACGCAGATGGGAGGCTGGTTTAAACGCAGAATTCAATCGGTTTCTGACTTGAACGGCTTAAAGATGCGAATTCCTGGCTTAGGCGGACAAGTGATGAGTCGTTTAGGGGTGAATGTCCAGGTGCTTCCCGGTGGCGAAATCTTCTTAGCTTTGGAACGGGGGGCGATTGATGCGGCAGAATGGGTGGGGCCGTATGATGATGAAAAGCTGGGTTTAAATAAGGCGGCGCAATACTACTATTATCCCGGTTGGTGGGAACCCGGAGCAACCCTAGAAGTGCAAGTTAACCGCAGCGCTTGGGATAGACTCCCCAAGGAATACCAACAGGTGTTTAAGACTGCTACCTATGAAGCGAATATGAGTATGCTGGCCCAGTATGATGCCAAGAATGGGGAAGCCTTGAAGCGGTTGGTGGATAGCGGCACCCAGTTAGCAGCTTATTCGCCGGAAATTATGCAAGCCGCGCAAACAGCCACGTTCGACTTATACGAGGAGAGTGCGGCTAAGGATGGTACCTTCCGGGAGGTATACGAACAGTGGAAGGTGTTTCGCCAACAGGTGTATGGTTGGGATCAAATTAATCAGTTAATTTTTGCCAATTTTGCGATCGCGAACGCCCAGCAAACCTAAATTCTAGAATAAGCGGCGAGGGACAGTTTCGCGAAATCTGCGAAAGTTGAGGGCGACTGTCTCCTCTCCGTTCATGGCTTGGTAGAGGAGGTTAAGGGTGCTGAGAATTTCTTCGGAGGTGCGATCGCTCTCGCCTGCCACAATAATAGTAGCTTGGGTGAAGTTGGGATCGAGAGGGGTGCAATCGATGACGGCTTTAATACCCGGTAGATAGCCTGTCGCCGAGCTAAATTGAGGCGGTAAGGTTCTAAACCCTTTTCTTTCTAACACAGTTTGGGCGTAGCTGGCGCAGCGCTCTAAGCTGGTATTGACTTGTAGGTGTTCGTATTGCAATTCCGGGTAAGCCTTGGCTGGCGCGCCTAGCCAGAGAAGACTAATCCCAAGGGTAGCTGCGATCGCCTGATAAACTGTTTTTACTCTTCTTTTCATCGTAAAAGCTCGCTGTTATAAGGAATAACGGAAAAGTTGAGCGCAGTCTTAACCCTTTAAAGTCGAATATTTTTCCGAAATGTTCCCGTATTCGCGATCGGGCAATTCTGGTACCCTAGCTACAGTTCCAGGGGGGAGAGACGCATGGGATAATCTAATTCAAGCATCTCCGGGTTTGCAGAAAATTGCGATCGCGTTAGGTTGGAATGTGCCAAGCCAGTACGAGATGGATGTCTCAGCGTTTATGTTGGGGAAGATGGCAAACTCCCCAATGAGCAGTATTTTATGTTCTACAATAATGTGCGATCGCCCTGGTTGACGGACACTCACGCTCTTTCGCGTAGGTTGGGTTGAGGGTCGAAACCCAACACACCCCTGCTGTTGGGTAATGCTAACGCGAACCTAACCTACAACAGCATAGGACTTTTAGCAGTGAGTGACAGTCAATCAGATCGCTTGAGGGTTCCCTCCGACATGTCAACAGCACACCACCAATAGGTGAATCATGCAAAAGCCTC
>JAAHGE010000518.1 GCA_010672635.1 Desertifilum sp. SIO1I2
TCTCAAACAGATTTTAATGGAAGAGGAATTTCGGTCGCGGACCGATATTCCTCTTCCATTAAAATCTGTTTGAGGATGGCAAAGGTGAGATCTTTATAAACATATTGTTCCATGTCAAAGTGGATGGCGGCTCCTTTTTCTTTGGCATGGCGCAATAGGGTACGAATTCTTTCCGTTACCCGTTCTTGACTGCCTTGGTCATCAAAGGGATTGAATTGAGAATAAAAGGCGGTTAACTTAACAGAAGCTTGGATAACGGGTAAGGTTTCTCCGTCCGCTTGGTCAATTTCGGGAATCGTTTTCCAATTTTTCGCTTCAGCCGTGAGTTGGGAGATCAAATCCAGATAACTTTCGAGGTAAGCTTGTGCTTCGGGTTCAGTAATCACGGCTTCCCCTAATAAGTCTAGAGTAAAGGCCATTTTATCCTTTCGCAAGCGTTCGATCGTTTTAATCACCTGCTTGAGGTTTTCACCTGCGATATATTTATGGGCTAAGGTTTCTACGGCTGTGGATACGGTCCCAGCAGCAATTTGTCCCGGCATTGATTCGGGGTTGGTAAAGTTGAGAATGCCTTTTAAGGCGGCAGGTAATTCAACTGCTTCTGCCGTTAAATATTCTTGCAGGTGATGGGAAATTTCTGATTTACTTCTCAGGGCGGGTAAGCAGTCGATGAAGCGAAAAAGTTGAACGCGCAAGCCCGGATTGCTCATTGCCCAATTGAGAATTTTATCATCCCAATTCATTTGATCCCGCATTTGAGCAAAAAACGAGCGTTTTTCCCGCGTTGCTGCTAAAAGTTGTTTAGCAATTTCTTGAGTTTTGGCTTCGTAAGTGTTATTTGAGATTTGAACTACCACAACGGTTAAACTCCACTTCGCGGCAAGATGTGAGCGAACAAAATGCGCTTGCCTAGAGTTTTATTGTACTGCGGTTAACTGTTACGTTTAGAACGAGATTTGTTAAGAGGATTGAGCAATCTTATAAGTTCAACCAGGGGAAGGGCTAGAATCGACAATACCTTACCATTAACGCGACCGTCAGGGTGCAATCTAGACCGGGTTTTTGTCACAAACTTGTGACATTTCTTCAAGGATATCCAGTATGATGACGGCGCGCTTTGTAAAGTTATTCCGGTCGGGATCGCTCTTTGTCTGGCTTTCCCTGGGGTTGGGAGTTGTCAGTTGCACTCCCTCCCCAAGTTCAACCCAATTAGACGTATGGTACCAAGAAGCGATCGCCGCTGACCGGACCCTGCTGCAACAACAGACGCAACTGATTCGGCAACAGCAATGGGTTTTAGAAATATCTGGGCAAACGCGATTGGGCAATAGCGTACAATTAAACTGGGCAGAACTTGCGCCTTTAGCCACGACAGTAGTCCAAACGCGATCGCCCCATCACCTCAGTAACCCAGAAGAAATCCTACAATTTCGTGGAATCCGCGTTTCCGAACTCCTCGCCCGAATCGGTACGGCGGCCAATGCCACTAAAATTACCTTTGTTGCCTACGATGGCTATCGCGCTACCGTCGATATTGCCGACTTGCGTCGCTATCCAGTTACGCTAGCTTTAGAAATGAACGGTATGCCCATTTCTCGTAGCGAGGGGGGACCGTTATTCCTGGTATTCCCTTATCAAGATTTTCCCGAACTAGAATCTCCCTATCCCGACCCCTTCTGGGTCTTCTATGTCACTAACATTATTGTGGGAACGGAACCCATTGAGCTGCAAGTTGGCGAAACCACTCTCACCCAAACCGATCTACAATTCCTGGAACCGATCTCGACTGAAGAAACCGTCAGTTATCGGATGGGTTGGCCCAGTACCCCTGTAAAATTGTATGGCTATCGCCTCCAGGATATTCTACAAGAGGCAAATCTTCCCCTCCCCGAAAACACTAAAGTCATCATTGAAGCCAAACCCCCCATTTACCAGGGTTCTGAAAATCCTCTACGTTTTAACCTCTCGGATGTGCAAAACTGCGATATCTTTCTCGCCACCGCCTGGGGACCTTCCGCAGAACCCATTCCCACCCGTTTAGGAGGTCCTGTCACTCTCGCAATTCCTTCTAGCTGTAACCATCAAACTCAAACTTTTCCTGAAGAGTTGCGCTGGATTACCTTCGTGCAGAGCATTCGAGTTCAGGGAGAATAGGGTGGGGAGATGGGGACGTGGGGAGTAGAATTGCTTGCTTTTACGAAGCGATATGTCAATTTTTCTAGGCATAGCTCGCTAGATCGGCTGTCCAATATTATTGTTGTGGGAAAGCTCTTTGAACTTCTTCCCAAACTCCCAATTCCCAACTCCCTTCTTCCCCCCACCTCTCCATCCTCCCATCCCCCCACCCTCCTAAATGTCTACTCCACGCCTAAAGCGCTATCCGTTTCGTTTCCGGTCGATTCGTACCCGGATTATGAGCGCGACTACACTACTGATTGTGGCAATTGTGGGGAGTTTAGTGTGGACTTGGATTGCAGCCGAACAGGAAATTTTTAACCAACAGGCGCGAGAAGAGGCGGAAATGCTGGCGGTGGTGATGGCGGATGCTTGGGTGAACGAGTTGTTTACCCAAAACTGGAGTCAGATTCGAGTGGGGATTAATGTGATGATGCAGCGCGATCGCGATTTTGTCTATATCCTGGTTTCGGATGTCCGGGTTGGCAATCAAATTATCGCGGCTTCCCCGGAAGAACTGCAAGGGCGATATATCCCGGATGTGGTGAATCTGGCGGTGACGCAGGAAGCTTTATCAGTTTTTAATACCTCTATTGCGACAGAAACTTATTTGTTGCGCGATGTGGAATATCCCCAAGGAACTCTGCGGGCGATGCGCGGCGAACCGTTAATGGAAGGGGTGGCAGATATTCGCAATTCAGCGAATCAAAAGATCGGTACAGTGCGCGTTGGGATTTCCCTGAGCCGCCTGCACCAAGCTCGCTTGAGGGCCCTAGTGAAGGCGCTAATGGTGGGGTTGGCGAGCCTAGGAGTGGGCTTAGGGGGGGCGTATGTGTTAGCGCAACGGATGAGTCAACCGGTGAAGCGTTTGCAGATTAGCGCCCAAAAAATTGCGTCGGGCGATTTGCAGCATCGGGCGCTGGTGAGCTGCGAGGATGAGATTGGTCGGTTGGCTGATTCGTTTAATCAAATGTCGGCGTCTTTGCAAGCGTCGTTTACGAAGTTGGAACGGACGTTACACGCGTTTGAACGGTTTGTTCCCAATAAGTTTCTGAGCGCGATCGCCTCTAATGGGGTGGAAAATATTCAAGTGGGGACGAGTTCGACGCGCACCATTACGATTCTGTTTTGCGATATTCGCGGTTATACTTCGATGTCGGAACAGCTCACCCCCCAGGAAACGTTCAATTTCCTCAATGATTATCTCGCGTGCATGGGACAGGCAATTGAGCAGGCAGGTGGATTTATTGATAAGTATATTGGGGATGCGATTATGGCGCTGTTTGACTCTGAGAGTGCAGACTGTGCTTTAGACGCGGCGTTGGGAATGCGAAAGGCGTTGAAGCAGTTTAACCAGGATCGCCTTCAGCACGGTTTACCAAGAGTGGAAATTGGGATTGGGATTCATCGCGGCGAGGTGGTGATGGGGACGGTGGGGTATACTTCGCGCATTGATTCCACGGTGATTGGCGATGCGGTGAATTTGGCTTCGCGCATTGAGGGGTTAACGAAGTTATACGGCTGTGCGATTTTGGTGACGAATGCGGTGGTACAGTCGCTCTTACGCCCAGAGGCGTTTAATTTACGGCTGGTGGATAATGCGGTGAAGGTGAAAGGTAAAGAAGAGGCGATCGCAGTTTATGCTGTGAGTGAGGCTTAAACAGTTCCCTCGTCAGAGTTAGACCTCTCGATATAGCCAGGATTATGTCTTTTAGGTGAAGTGCGAGCTCCTGAAGTGAAGCCATACTAATGGACATCAAAGACAAACACTCACCGCTTAAAGGTTGAGTTACGA
>JAAHGE010000519.1 GCA_010672635.1 Desertifilum sp. SIO1I2
TCCTAAAACTGCATTCAAGACTCCCATTGGCAGTTACCAATACAAAGTTCTTGCTTTTGGTCTCTGCAATGCGCCGAGTTCTTTTGTCAGGGCTGCGATCGCCTTTAAAGGCGGGGAAACAGAGGCACAAAACCGCCTTCAGCATTACTTCTGGAAGCAGGATCGTCTCAAAGCCTACAAAGAAACGCGCAATGGGATGCTGGGTGCAGACTATTCTTCTAAATTCTCTCCCTGGCTAGCGTTGGGTTGTTTGTCGCCGCGTTACATTTACGAACAGGTGAAAGACTATGAAACGCAACGCATTGCGAATGACTCGACTTACTGGCTGATCTTTGAACTATTGTGGCGAGACTATTTTCGCCTAATTTGCGCTAAACATGGCGATCGCATTTTTCGTCTATCCGGTTTGCAAGGGATTGAAATTCCCTGGAAAGAAGACTGGAAGCGCTTCAACCTCTGGCGAGAAGGAATGACAGGTTTTCCCCTGGTTGATGCTAATATGCGCGAGTTAGCCGCGACTGGTTTCATGTCTAACCGGGGTAGGCAAAATGTCGCCAGTTTTTTAACTAAAAATTTGGGTATCAACTGGCAAATGGGTGCAGAGTGGTTTGAATCGCTATTAATTGACTACGATGTTGGCAGCAATTATGGAAACTGGAACTATACCGCAGGCGTGGGGAATGATGCGCGGGGGTTCCGTTTTTTTAATATTCTCAAACAATCGAAAGATTACGATCCGCAAGGGGATTATGTAAAACACTGGCTACCCGAACTCATCAATCTACCTGCCAGTAAAGTTCACGAACCCTGGAAACTCTTACCCGTAGAACAACAACGTTTTAATCTCCGTTTGGGGGTTGATTATCCTCATCCGGTGGTTGATTTATTTAAATCTGCCGCAGATAATGAACGGTTATACAATGCAGCAATCTCCGATCGACCATCCAGCAAGCGAACAAAGTAATCTAAACCGTTTTTGCTAGAATTAGACTAACTCACCCACTGATTGGACTGATATGGAAGTGACTCATTTATCTAGCGAAGGACACGTTATCCTCCCCAAGAACTCGCGGGTTGCTCGCCAATGGAAAGCAGGGCAAGAATTAATAGCAATTGATATGGGGGATGGGATTTTGTTAAAGCCTAAAAATCCTTTCCCAGCAACGACATTAGAACAGGTTGCAGGGTGCTTGAAATATCAAGGAACCCCGAAAAAACTGGAAGAGATGGAAGTTAAGATGAGTTATGGAGTTATGGAGTAATCAAGTTGAGTCCATCTTTAAGAATCAAATTGCCTCAACGAGAAATTGCTAATTTTTGTCAGCAATGGAAGGTTCAAGAGATGTCTTTTTTCGGTTCTGTTTTACGCGATGATTTTCGACCAGATAGCGATATTGATGTGATGGTTGATTTTGAGGATGATGCGACTTGGGGAATTTTAGAGCTAGTTCGGATGAAACGCGAACTGAAAACTCTCTTGGGACGTGAAGTTGATTTACTGACTAAGAAATCTATCGAGCAAAGTCATAATAGGATTCGTCAGCAAGAAATCTTAGGAACAGCTCAGGTTATCTATGTCGCGGGATGATGCTGCACTGCTTGATATTATTCGAGCCGGACAGTTAATTTTAGAGTTTGCTCAGGGACTCAGCCGCGAGCAATTAAACTCAGATGTGCGTACCCAGTCTGCAATTCTTTACCAAATTGCAGTGATGGGAAGTGATGGGAGAGGCAACGAAACGATTATCTCGTGAATTTCGCGAACAGCATCCAGAAGCCCCGTGGGATGATATGGCAGGGATGCGAGATATTGTTGCCCATCAATACGATCGGATCGATCTTGATATTGTTTGGCAGGTGATTCAACGGAATATTCCTGAACTACTCAGCGTGTTGGTGACTTTGCTGCCCCATCCAGAGCCGTAATTCCTAGGGGTTTGATTATCTTTACATTTCTAGACATTTGTGCTAGAAATATATCAAGTGTTCGATATAAAAAGTTTGATTCCAGCCCCTCCAGCTAGGGGTTTTGCGAGTAGGATATTTTATATCGGACGTTCAATATAAACGATGCCTAAGATTGTAGACCGCGCTCAATACCGTCAAGAGTTGCTGAGTAAGTGCTTTAACTTGTTTGCCCAACAAGGTTACGGCTCCGTTACAATGCGACAAATTGCCCAAGAAATTGGGGTATCGACGGGAACCCTATATCACTACTTCCCCAGTAAAGAAAACCTGTTCGAGCAATTGGTGGAATACATCAGTTGCCAGGATACTGACGAGCAAAATCTAGCTGAGATCCGGCAGATGCCTACATTGCAAGCCCGGATCGAGACGATGTTTGCCTTTATTACCCGCCAAGAAGAATACCTGATGCATCAAACGCTGATGCTCGTTGATTTTTGTCGGTACCAAGGGCGCGAGGCTATTAACCGCCATCAATACTTTAGCCCGGTGGCCGAGCGTTACGAACGCGCCATTGTAGACTGTTTGGGTTTTCAAGATGAAGTTCTCGCGCGTGCGATCGCAACTTTCATTGAAGGAGTCATCATCCGGCGACTCTATTTAGGCGATCGCATCGACATCGCCGAACAAGCCCAAATTCTCGGACAAATGGTTGTTGCTTACTTAGAAAAATAACCCTTGGAGAGTTCATGAGCATTCAAGGATCGCTCAAACCATTAAATCGTCGGGTGCTAGGAATTGCAATTGCTGCTGTTGCCTTCACGGGGGCGAGTGTATATTACGCCATCTCTCAATTTGGCCCCAAACCGCAAACCCCCGCAGTGGCCCAAACCACCCCCACCATCCAGTACGTCACCGCCTTGGGCCGCCTGCTGCCCGAAACCGAAGTCATCCGCGTTTCTGCTCCTCTGAGCCTGGATAAAGACCGTTTGGCGGAACTCAACGTGCAAAGAGGCGATCGCGTCGAAGCCAATCAAATTATCGCCATTCTCGATAGTCGCGATCGCTTAGAGAACGCCCTCAACCAAGCCCAAGAACGCCTGCGCGTCGCCGAAGCCAAACTTGCCCAAGTTCAAGCCGGGGCCAAGTCCGGAGAAATCAACGCCCAACAGGCCACCATTCGCCGCCTAGAAGCCCAATGGCAAACCGACACCGCCGCCCAGCAAGCCGTCATTAGCCGCTTAGAAGCGCAACTCCAAGGGGAGATCGCTGCCCAACAAGCCACAGTAGAACGCCTCGAAGCCGCCTTACAAAACGCCGAAGCCGAATATCGCCGCCACGAACAACTCTATAAAGATGGGGCGATTTCCACCTCCTTATTTGATAGCAAGCGCCTCACCTGGGAGACGCAACGCCAACAACTCAACGAAGCCAGAGTCACCCTAGAACGAATTCAAAATACCGGCCGCCAGCAACTCAACGAAGCCAGAGTAACCTTAGAGCGCCTAGAACGAACGGGAAGCCAACAGGTTAGCGAAGCCCAAGCCACCCTAGAACAGATCGCCGAAGTCCGCCCAGTGGATGTCCAAGCAGCCCAAGCCGAGGTAGACGCCGCCTTAGCCGATGTGAGAAAAGCCCAAAGCGACTTAGATCAAGTGTTTATTCGCGCCCCCATTGGCGGCCGCATCCTCGAAGTGCATACGCGACCCGGCGAAACCCTCAGCGATAACGGCGTGGTGGACTTGGGACAAACCGATCGCATGGAAGCGATCGCCGAAGTCTATCAAACCGATATTGGCAAAATTCGCACCGGCCAAACCGCCATGATTACCAGCGACTCCTTTGACGGGGAACTGCGGGGAACCGTGCGCTTAGTGGGTTTGCAAGTTGGTCAACAAAGCGTGTTTAGCAACCAACCGGGCGAAAACCTCGACCGCAAAGTTGTGGAAGTCCGCATTCTGCTTGACCCAGAAGATAGTCAACGGGTGGCCGATTTAACCCACCTCCAAGTCCAAGTGGCGATTCAAATTTGAGGATGTTTGGGCAATGTTTA
>JAAHGE010000052.1 GCA_010672635.1 Desertifilum sp. SIO1I2
TCAATGAACCAATCTCAGTTAAGCGAAAATCGATATCTCAAAGACTATATCCTGGAACGAATTGCCAGCCATCCCCAACAGAGAATAACGTTTGCTGAATATATGGAAATAGCTTTATATCAGCCAGAATTGGGTTATTATGCCACCAATCAAGTTAATATCGGCAAATCGGGTGACTTTTTTACTGCATCTAATCTGAGTGCAGATTTCGGAGAATTACTTGCGGAACAATTTGTAGAAATGTGGGAAATATTAAAATGTCCCTCGGTTTTTCAAGTTGTTGAAATGGGGGCGGGTTCGGGTTTGCTAGCTCAGGATATCCTCACTTATGTTAATCTGAAATATCCTCGCTTTTTTCAATCCTTAGAATATCTAATTATAGAAACTGCATCGGGACTTATCGAGGCACAAAAACAACGCTTATCCTCTTGGCTGGATAGCGCTAAAGTGAGTTGGAAAGCCTGGGAAACGATCGGCGATCGCTCAATTGTAGGTTGCTGTTTCTCCAATGAATTAGTTGATGCTTTTCCAGTTTTCCAAATTATCTTAAAACAGGGACAACTCCAAGAAATCTACGTTACGGCAGATTTAGAGAAAAACTTGATTGAAATTGCCGATACTCCCTCGACATCGCGGTTGTTAGACTATTTTGAGTTCAATCAAATTCCCATCCTTTCAGAATCCTATCCTGAAGGCTATCGCAGCGAGGTGAATTTAGCCGCTTTAGACTGGCTAGAAACCGTGACAACCAAACTTCAACGCGGTTATCTTTTAACCCTAGATTATGGCTATCCGGCCGCGCGCTACTATAGTCCTTATCGCCATAGCGGCACCTTGCAATGCTATTATCAGCATCAACGCCACAATAACCCTTACCTGAATATAGGCAGACAGGATATTACCGCACACGTTAACTTTACCGCCTTAGAACGTTATGGCGATCGCTGCGGCTTGCAACAGTTGGGGTTGACTCAACAGGGACTCTTTTTAATGGCACTCGGAATTGGCGATCGCTTAAACGCCCTGCGCGATGCTAACCTATCCTTAGAGCAAACCTTGCGGCGACGGGATGCCCTCCATCAGTTAATCGATCCAGCAGGGTTAGGTAATTTTGGCGTATTAGTCCAAGCCAAAGGACTCAGCGAAGAACAGAAAGCGCGATCGCTCAAAGGCTTAAAAATCCCCACCGAGTTTAACAATCCCTAACCAGGGGTTTAGTTAATGGCGATACAAACAGCGTTATGCTTACCATAGAACAACTGTCAATGAACGTAGCCTGTGGGCTTGCGTGTTGAAAACGCTTATGAATTCTCCAGAAACACCCGAATTAGAGGATCGACTCAAGGATCTAGAAACTGAAATCAATATACACCCCGTCGTCAAGCACGAACCCGAAGCCCAACCCAGTCTTACCTCTCCATTCTCCAAACTCATGAACTGGTATCAAGGCTTATCGGGTTCTGGCAAAATTATTACTCTCGTCGTTGTCGCCATTGTCGGCTTAATGGTTCTTCAACTGTTTGTCCGCTTAGTCGCTATTGCAATTGGTCTAACCGTTCTGGCGACTTTGCTTTACTTAGCCTACAAGTTCTTTTCTAATTCTCACCCGGCGCAGGAGTGAAGAGGATGGGGGGATGGAGTTCCAAGTTCCGAGTTCCGAGTTCCGAGTGGGGGAAAGGAGTGCTGAGTGGGGAAGAGGGTGGGGGGATAGGGGGAAGACGAGAGTAGGGATGCTGTGATTTGTGTGAATATGACTCGCGATAGTGGACGCCGCACTAAAATACACTCATTGCCTGTTGACTCGGATGATGAAGTGAATGTCCAGTCCTACCGCCAGAAAAGATTCAAATTCCCCACCAACCTCTCGACGAGTGCGCTTGCGGAAACCCCCTCTATTACTGCGACGCTTAGGCGCTTGGGTTGTAGAAGTTACCTTAATTAGTAGCAGCGCGATCGCACCCTATGCAATGGGTGAATATGCCCGAACCCATAGCGAGACACAAGTCCCCCTCAATCCGGTTTTAAGTGCAACTCAAGATAATATTGCTCAAACTTTAGCCATTCCAATTACCCAAAGCGATCGCACCGTAGCCCCCATTACCAATTTACTCTGGTCAGTGGCGCTTGCGGCCCCAATTGCCGTTGCCGCGTGGCAGCTTTACCTCTTGGGAAGTACCGGGAAAACCTCGCCCAAACGGTGGCTTGGCGTGCGAGTCATTGGGGCAAATGGCGCACCTCCTGGGGTTGTGCGGGCGTTTGTTCGCGAAGCAGTCGGGCGTTGGGGTTTACCCCTCGGAATTGCCTATAGTATTTGGCGCTATAGCGGCGCATTTCCCGACTTAGGAATATTAACGGGACTGGCTGGCTTTTTCCTATTAGCAGAATGTGCGGTTGTGCGCTTTAATCGCTATCATCGCGCATTTCATGACCGATTGGCCGGGACTTTTGTCCTTTCGGAAAGCCAACGAAAAGGCAGAGGAACCCATTTTTCAGCAGAAGTAGACGAAACCCCTACCCTAGCGGCAATTGTCCTCACCCCAGAAGCCATTCAGCGGCGCAGCAGTTTGTGGTACTGGATGCGCGAACATCCGGGTTTAACGCTACTCATCGCTATCCTGGCTTCTTTGAGTGCCATTTTAGGTACATTTGTAGGAACCCAAATTTATATTCAAACCCAAGCGAACCGCCGAGAATTTCAGCAACAGGATAACCAACTGTTTCTCGAATTAGTAGGAAAACTGAACGCAGACACTACTCCGGGAAGTGCTAGCGCCCTGTCTAGCCGCCGAGAAGCAATTTTAGCCTTGGGAACCGTTGGCGATCGCAGAGCCAGGCAATTTCTAGTAGACTTGCTAAGTCAGGAACAAACGCCGGAAAATCTAGAACCCATTCAACAGGCGCTAGTCAGTAGCGGCCCGGAGGCGTTACCCTTTCTTCAACGCCTCAATCAAGCCCTCAAAGCCCAACTCGACTCCATTCAACCAACGCGCAACCCCACCCCTCAAGCGCAAATCCTCACCCGACGCTTGCAAGCCACCCAAAGCGCGATCGCTAAAATTCTAACCGTTTATAGCGGACAAACGGCCCAAACCGATCTCAGCCGCACCCATCTCGGTCAAATTTCTGCCCCAATGCCTTTTACCCTCGTTTTAGATAATTTAGATTTATCCGGAATTAATTTCCGCAACGCCACTCTAGAAGGAGGCAGTTTTCGCAACAGTCGCTTCTACGGCCCAGGTCCGGACAGTCGCATCGGCACCTATGATGATTGGATAGCCGATTTAAGCGGCGCTGATTTGAAAGAAACTGACTTCACTGGGGCGAATTTGGCTCGCGCCTCTCTCAGTCGTGCTAGTTTATTGCGAGCTACCCTCAATGGTGCAAATTTAACCCATACCCGGTTAGACGCAGCTAACCTGAGTAGCGCCCAACTCACCGACGCTTCCCTGGAATCTGCCAACCTCGCCGCCGCTAGTTTAGTCGGGGCAGATTTAGCCAATGCCAATCTCACCTTTACCAACCTCCAAAAGGCGCGTTTAGCTCAAATTCAGGGAAATAACGCCCAATTTCAGCACGCCGAACTCACTCAAACCGATTGGCAAGGAGCAGATTTAGCCAATGCTAATTTTACCCAAGCCAAGCTCAATGAAGCCGATTTGAGCAACACTCAACTCAGCGGGGCAAACTTGCGAAATACGCAGTTACGCAACGCTAGTTTTCGCGGGGCTAATCTAAGTTTTGCTGATTTTCGTGGTGCAAATGTAGAAGGCGTTGATTTTCAAGGGGCCGTATTTCAACAAACCCCAACCGCATCGCCAGCTAGTTTTATTGAAAAAGCACCCACATCTGGCGATCGCACCTGGCAAGGGGTAAATTTAACTCAGGCGCAAAATCTAGAACCCGTCCAATTAGAGTACCTGTGCCAACAAGGGGCGATTCATCCCCAATGTCCCTAGCTGAAACCTTTGAAAACTTGGGCAGATCGGATCGGTAAGATACACTCGGTATGGAAATGAAATGAGAGATCGACGAACTCATCATTTTTTACCGTTGGTGGAGTGAGGAGCAATTTGCATGAAACGCTGTCAACAGTGGATTCTCGGACTAGGGGCTGCAATCTTAGGCGTCGGGGCTTTGTCCAGTCAACCCGCCTTCGCCCAAGCGGCCTACGGAAGTTATATTGGGGTTGGGCCAGCCTTTGGCGTTGCTGGAGGTGGCGATGACGATGGACGTCCTGCTAGTGCTGTGATTGCGGTTCGCTACAAGTTATTAGAAACCCCAATCTCCCTGCGGACTCAAGCTTTTATTTTCGGCGGAACTGCTGCTGTCGTCCCCACCGTATCCTACGACGTACCGCTCAACTGGCAAACCGATATTTATATCGGCGCGGGTTATTCCTTCTCCAACGGACAAGATGCTTCTCCTGTCGGCAATCGTAACGGTTTTGCCATTCAACCTGGCGTTGATTACGTCTTACCTTCCGGAAATACTGTGATTTTTGGCAATGCAGTCATTGCTTTTGATGCCTATCGCGATGGCGGCGGAACTGCCGTTTCCCTGCAAGGTGGCGTCGGTTTGCGCTTCTAAACTCACCGCTTTCTAAGTGCTGAGTGTAAAGTGCTGTTGCTTTAGCTTCCACGTAGCGGTGTGCTGAGTGAGGAAAAGAGTGGAAAGTGCTGAGTGGGGTCAAGAGTGCTGAGTTCTCAATAAGTATCTAGAACAATAGCCGATTTACTTTTATCCCCCCATCTCCCTTCTTCCCCCCATCTCCCCACCCTTTTCGTTACTCGGAACGAGCGCACTCCTTTCCCCTGTAGTGATACAATGCCTAAGCATTGAAATATCGCGTCAAAGGGGCTGAACGTGGTTCAAGCACCAGTATCAAAGTCTGTAAGTTTATCGAATCTGGCGTTTCCCGAACGCTGGCTGTCTGCATCGGAATTACAAGCCTGGTTAGAGCAGATTACCGATCGCATTATTGCAGGCGATCGCCTATCTCGCGAACAAGCTTTATCCCTGGCTACGATTGAGGGAGAAGAGCAAATCTTACTCTTGTGCGAAGCGGCTAACCGCGTGCGACAAGCTTGTTGTGGCAATACCGTCGATTTGTGCAGTATTGTCAATGTGAAATCGGGGAATTGTTCGGAAAATTGCAATTTTTGCGCTCAATCAGCCTATCATCCCGGCGAAGCCTCGCCGATTTATGGCTTAAAATCCTCAGAAGAGATTTTAGCCCAAGCTAGAGCCGCTGCTGCTGCCGGGGCGAAACGCTTTTGTTTAGTCAGTCAGGGACGCGGCCCCAAATATAGCAGTCCCAAGTCGCCAGAATTTGCACAAATTCTCGAAACCGTCCGCCAAGTGATTGCGGAAACTCAAATTAAACCCTGTTGCGCGTTAGGCGAAATCACCGTCGAACAGGCACAAGCCCTCAAGGATGCAGGCGTCACCCGCTACAACCACAACCTAGAGGCCTCGGAAAACTTCTTCCCCCAAGTCGCCACCACCCATAGCTGGCGCGATCGCACTGAAACCATTAAAAACCTAAAATCCGTTGGCATTCAAGCCTGTACGGGCGGCATTTTAGGCATGGGCGAAAGCTGGGAAGACCGCGTAGACTTAGCCTTAGCCTTACGCGATTTAGAGGTAGAATCTGTCCCATTAAACCTCCTCAATCCTAGACCGGGAACGCCAATGGGCGATCGCCCCAAACTCGATCCCTACGAAGCCCTCAAAGCGATCGCAATTTTCCGTTTGATTCTCCCGCAACAAATTATTCGCTATGCTGGAGGGCGAGAAGCCATTATGGGCGAGTTGCAATCCCTAGGACTCAAAGCTGGGATTAACGCCATGCTCATCGGTCATTACCTCACCACCCTCGGCCAGCCTCCCGAACAAGACCGGGCGATGCTTGAATCGCTAGGGCTTCAAGGCGGTGAAGCGCCTGTCCCCGGACAACAACTCGCGTGAAGCCTTGCTCTATTGCCTCCAAAGCGCAGTCAGGGCAGGCGATCGCGCCCTCTCAAACCCGCTTTGATCTGCGTTTTGTTATGATTTCTCCCACCGAACTGCTGTGGGCGCTGACGGGTCTAATTTTGACCATTGGCGGCACGTTTATTGAAGCCTTTATTGCAACGCCCCTGTGGACTTGGACCGAACATGGGTATCAACTGTACTCCCTCGGTGTCACGTCGCAAATTGGGGCGGTTTTGCTGATTGGCTGCTTGGGGGGCAAAAATGCCGGAGTGCTATCGCAAATTGCCTACCTGGTTCTGGGTTTAACCTGGTTCCCAGTCTTTGCCCAAGGGGGCGGGATGGGTTACATTCAAGAACCGAGTTTTGGCTATTTGTTAGGATTCGTTCCGGGCGCGTGGGTGTGCGGTTCCCTGGCCTTTAAGCTGCCCTCGCGCTTAGAATCCCTCGCGTTTAGCTGTTTGTGCGGCTTGCTGTGCATTCACCTCACCGGACTCGGCTACTTGATGGTGTGCCATAGCTTAAATTGGTTCAGCACCCCGGCGATGCCGTTTTGGGATGCCGTTTGGCGCTACTCCCTTTCCCCCCTTCCCGGACAATTAGCAGTGGTGTGTGCTGCAACAGTCCTTGCCTTTACGCTCCGGCGTGTCATGTTTTATTGAAGATTGTGCCGTCATTGGCCTGTAAAAAATTGCCCATGACCCTAAAAAATCGTTTATTCTGGACTATTGCCCTGATTGGCTTTGGCTTCGATCACCTCACCAAGTTATGGGTGGTGGCCAATTTTGCGCTGCAAGAAAGTTGGTCGCTCATTCCTGGAGTGTTTCACTTCACCTACGTTCGCAACTATGGGGCCGCCTTTAGTCTGTTTAGCGATAATGGTCAATGGTTGCGCTGGCTTTCGCTGGCTGTCAGTTTAGGCCTAATGGCGCTGGCTTGGTTTGGCCCGCAAATGGATCGCTGGGAGCAAGCAGGCTATGGGTTTATCTTAAGCGGAGCCATCGGGAATGGCGTCGATCGCTTTGTTGCCGGTTATGTGGTGGATTTTCTCGATTTTCGCTTGATTCGCTTTCCCGTTTTTAACCTAGCCGATGTGTTTATTAATGTGGGAATTGTTTGTTTGTTAATTGCCACCTTTCGCCAAAATCCCCATTCCGAACGCCAGCCGCCTCAAAGTTAAGCGCATTGACCCATTTTGTATGATGGGAGTAAGGCGCAATTCCACCCAATGAATTCCTGGAATAGATCGGGGGTTACGTGTATCTGAAGGGACAAGCTATTTCTAGCAAAGGGCTGTAGCGAGCAGCGTACTCAGTCCTAACCTTGAGGGAGATTGCTGATGGCACAAGCTGCGATCGCCCCTGGTACTCTCACCTCTCTCGATCTGGCTCAGTTGGGTGCGTCCTGAGTCCGGTATGACCAAATCCTGATTGACTGACAAAGCGCGAATGAGTTCTCCCCAACCCCCCAAGCAACCGCGAACCTTGATCGGCACGATTACCCAAGCCGTTCAAACGGTTCAAGCCAAGGTTAATTTCTCGAAACTGGTACTTAAACCGAATGCTAGGGTACCGCAACTGCTGGTGCAAGATGCCGATGCGCCGCAAGCCGATGTTTATCCCCTCTTAGGCGATCGCTATTTGTTGGGACGCAGTTCCAAATCCTGCGATATCGTGATTCGCAACCCCGTCGTCAGTCAAGTTCACCTCTCTCTAACCCGCGATCGGCGGCGCGGTCCGTTTATCCTTAAGGATGAAAACTCCACCAACGGCATCTATCGCCGCAAGCGCCGCGTTTCCAGCACGCCCTTATATCACGGCGATATCTACACCCTCGGCCCGCCGGAGTTACAAGCTTCCGTTCGCATTCAATATCAAGACCCGCCCCCCTGGTACGTTCGCACCACCCGCTACGCCCTATACGGGGTTGGGGGAATAACTGCCATAGTCGCTTCTTGGGTGTTGTGGGAGTGGCAGAAATTCACCGTTTACCCCATGCCCCTATCTGTCCAAGGGCCCGTGATTGTCTATGCGCGAGACGAACAACCCCTGGTTCCCCCACGGGGCGATGCAGCGCATATTGAGTTAGAACAACTCTCTGACTTTTCACCGCACTTGGCTAAGGCCTTAATTGCCTCGGAAGATAGCCGTTACTATTGGCATTTGGGCATCGATCCGGTGGGAACCCTGCGCGCCCTCTTTGCGAACCTGCGGGGGGGCGAGATTCGCGAGGGTGGAAGTACGATTACTCAACAACTCGCCCGCAGTTTGTTTCGCGAGTATGTGGGGACGCAAGATAGCGCGGGGCGCAAGTTGCGCGAAGCGGTGGTCGCAATGAAGCTGGAAACGGTTTATAGTAAAGACCGCTTGCTGCTAACGTACTTAAATCGCGTCTATTTGGGAAGTAATAACTTTGGGTTTGAAGATGCAGCCCAGTTTTACTTTGGCAAATCAGCCACGGATTTAACCCTCTCTGAAGCCGCTACTTTGGTGGGAATTTTACCCGCGCCCAATAGTTTTAATCCAATTCGCGATTACGAACGGGCGGTGAGACAGCGCGATGGCGTGATTTACCGCATGGTGACGCTGGGGATGATTAGCCAAGAAGAGGCGCAACAGGCGCGGCGATCGCGCATTGAAGTTAACCCAGAAGCCTTGAGAGAATTAGAACAAACCATTGCGCCCTATTTCTACGATTACGTCTTTACCGAACTCGAATCGTTATTGGGAACCCAACTGGCGCGGGAAGGCAATTTTATTATTGAAACGGGTCTCGATCCGCGCATCCAATCCCAGGCGGAATCCTCGCTTCGCAGCACCGTAACCACCACGGGTGCGAGTTTGGGTTTCGATCAAGGGGCGGTTGTCACCCTCGATAGCAGTACGGGGGAAATTGTGGCAATGGTGGGCGGCGTGGACTATCAACGCAGCCAGTTTAATCGCGTGACCCAAGCCCAACGCCAACCCGGTTCTACGTTTAAGGTGTTTGCCTATGCGGCGGCGATTGCTCAAGGCATTTCCCCCGGTACAGTTTATACTTGTGCCCCGTTAAACTGGGGCGGACAATTCTATGCGGGGTGCGAACGCAGTAGCGGGGCGGTGGATATGTACCAAGGACTCGCCCAATCTGAAAACTCGGTTGCTTTGAGAATTGCCCAAGATGTAGGGTTAGATCGGGTGATTCGCATGGCGCAAAGTTTGGGAATTCGCTCGAATTTGCGATCGTCTCCGGGTTTAATTTTAGGAGAAAGCGAAGTAACCCCATTAGAGATGACCGGGGCTTTTGCGGTATTTGCCAATCAAGGCCAGCGCAATCGTCCCCACGCGATTAAACGGATTTTGGATAGCAGCGATTGCCAAACGCGCGACGATCCTCAAACCTGCCGCGTCATCTACGATTACAGCCGCAACCCGGAAGCGAATGCACCTGTTTTGTCTGCTGATGTGGCCGATACGATGACGGTGTTAATGCAAGGAGTAGTGGCGGCTGGAACCGGGAGGGCAGCCTCGATTGGGTTTGGCGATGAAGCGGGCAAAACCGGAACGACGAACGATAATGTCGATTTGTGGTTTATTGGCTACCTGCCTAGTCGCAATCTGGCAACGGGGATTTGGCTGGGTAACGATAACAACGATCCGACTAGCGGCAGTAGCGGAATTGCAGCTCAATTATGGTCGGATTACATGAGACAAATTGTTCGTTAAGGAATTCCCATAAAAGGGGCTGTCATTTCAGATTAAATCGGATATGATGGCTACGGAGTAAGGTTCGGTGACAGAGCAACCGACTCACTAAGTTTTTTGGTGAATGGTGCTTTCTTTCCGGCCTGAACTTCTAGCTTGGTTTGGAGAGAATCGTGACCATTTATATTGGCAACCTGTCTTTTCAGGCAACTGAGGACGACCTCAAAGAAATCTTTGAAGAATACGGCAAAGTCAGTCGGATTAGCCTTCCTGTAGACCGGGAAACAGGCAAAAAGCGCGGTTTTGCCTTTGTCGAGATGGAAGACGACGCCCAAGAAGATTCTGCGATCGCAGAACTTGATGGTGCTGAATGGCTCGGTCGCTCAATTAAAGTGAATAAGGCAAAGCCGAGAGAAAATGACGGTCGTCGCAATTCTGGTGGTAACTTCACTCGGCGAGCTTAAGGGTAGTTAGTCTCCTCAAGCGTGCTGTTCAGAAGTCACGTTTAGCTTGCGATCGTAGAGACTAGGGTCAATCTCTAATCTCTACGATTTTGCTGTGAACTTCAAAGAGCGGGGCATGAACGCCACACGCCCTTTCTTTTAGCGTTTTAAAAATCGACTTGCCATTTGTAAGGCTTCGCCGACATCAACCGTGCCATCCCCATTGGCATCTAAAAAGCTGTGCAGCACGGAATTGCTTCCTTGGGGATTTTGCGTTGAAGTTCCCGTTTTCAGTAAATTCAGAATCACCGGTACCACAATCGGTAACATCATTTGAATCGTATTGGCATCTAGCCCCGTGCGCTGCGCCGCTAATTGCACTAGCTGCTGAGTTTGCGGCAAACTAAACAGCGCCTGCACCGCTTGGGCGTTAGGTGTCACCCCAGCATATTGATTAACCAACGCCTGCGCCTGCTGTTCGCCACCGCCACTAGCAGCCCGTTCGCGCAACGAAGACCGAACGGCTCCCCCCACCAACGACAGCACTGATTGAATTTGGCTAGGATTAGCTCCCGTACTGCCATTGAGTTGCTGTACTACATTTAAGATTGTGGATAACTGACCCGAACTCGCTTCTTGGTTCGGATTATTGAGCGCGCCTAAAATCTGATTAAACAGTCCCACGTTAAATACTCCCTTTTGCTGGAATCCTTCGCGATCGCACAGTCGGTGAATTTTGCGGTTTGAGATAGGCTAGAGAAGTCGGCGATCGCAGCCAACCCATCTCGATCGTCCCTACCCTTAAAATATTCCATATTCCGCCCGCAATCGTCTCTAGCTTTAGTAGAACTTTAATGTATGCCCCTGTCGCGCATCCTTACTCTGATTATTGGTCTCAGCGTCATCTTGGGGCTAATGCTGTGGACGATCAACTCCTTGCGTTGGCTCTACTGGCAGATTTCCTACACGTCGCCGTTTTTAGGGACGCTGTTAATTTTAGTCCTGCTGTTACTGCTCGGTACCTTAATTGCCACCTTTGTTTACTACGCCTTTCTCTTCAGCCGACCGGGGGGCAAAAGTCGCCAGCGCCAGTCCCAGATTAAAGTTCCGGAAGCCAAAGCCGAAGCCGCCGTGCAAACCATTCGCGCCGTTCGCGCCCAAGTGACGCAAATTCAAGATGAAGTGGCCCGTCAAGCCCTGATTGACCGCACGCGCGAAATCGAACATACCCTCCAAGGAGGGGACCTGCGCGTCGTTGTATTTGGCACGGGTTCGGCCGGAAAAACCTCCTTAATTAACGCTTTACTAGGGCGAGTCGTGGGACAAGTGGACGCGCCAATGGGAACCACCTCCACCGGACAGACCTATAGCTTAAAGCTCAAAGGGATGAACCGCGAGATTTTAATTACCGATACGCCGGGAATCTTAGAAGCAGGCGTCGCCGGAACCGAACGCGAACAACTGGCGCGACAATTTGCCACCGTTGCAGATTTGCTGGTATTTGTGGTTGATAACGATTTGCGGGCTTCCGAGTACGAACCGCTGCAAACCTTAGCCCGAATTGGCAAACGCAGCATTTTAGTTTTAAATAAAGTCGATCTGTATACCGATCGCGATCGCGAAGAAATTTTAGCCCGCCTGCGCGAACGGGTGCGCGGGTTTATCTACTCTCAGGATCTGATCGCGATCGCCGCCAACCCCAGAGCCGTCCCCTTAGAATCGGGAGAACTCTACCAACCCGAACCCGATGTCATGCCCCTGATTCGGCGTTTAGCTGCAATTTTACGCGCCGAAGGGGAAGACCTAATTGCCGATAACATCCTCTTGCAATCTCAGCGCTTAGGAGAAGAAGCCCGTCGTCTGATTGATAGTCAGCGGCGGCGACAAGCGGATCAGGTCGTTGAACGGTTTCAATGGATTGGGGCCGGAGTAATTTCAGTAACGCCGTTACCTGTGGTGGATTTATTAGCAACGGCGGCGGTGAATGCCCAGATGGTGGTAGAAATTGGCAAAATTTACGGCTGCGAACTCAATGTCGAACGCGGTCGAGAATTGGCGCTTTCTCTAGCGAAGACGCTGGCGAGTTTGGGGGTGGTAGAGGGGGCAATGCGCCTGTTAACTACTGCTTTACAGTTAAATATTGGCACTTTCTTAATCGGTAAAGCCATCCAAGGGGTAACGGCGGCTTATCTCACCCGGATTGCGGGTAAAAGTTTTATTGAATATTTCCGTCACGATCAAGATTGGGGCGATGGCGGGATGACAGAGGTGGTTCAGCGTCAGTTTCAACTCAACCGCCGCGAAGAGTTTATCAAAGCGTTTGTGCAAGAAGCGATCGCCAAAGTGGTTCAACCTCTAACCGGAAAAATGGAGACTCGCGAGGAAATGGACCTCTACATTCCTCAACCTCCGGCGCGAGAACCCGAATTTTCTGAACGTTCCTCTCCGCCATCTAGAGAATTTGCCGAACCTGCTGATGATTGGATGCAGCCCAGATCTGGCTCTGAAGAAGACTGGTAAGGATTTGACTCGATATTGCTCTAGGCAGAGGTTAAAGAGGGCATTGGTTCGCTAGGATGGGCGATTAATTGCAAGCTATTCCATCGGTTTAAGTCAAGTAATCGGGCGATCGCGATTCTCAATTGAGTGGTTAACAGATAAGGGACTTAGGTTGTTCTAGATTGGGTGCCTCTTCTTGAGAAATCAGCGGGCAAGGGCGACGTTAAGAAGGATGCTTCGTCAATGTCGGTACTGAAAAAGCGACCTTTGAGAGCCAATCACACTCCCAAATCGAAAAACTAAGCTAGATTTGGATGGTAAAAAATGCAGCTTTGCCCTTTGGGCAGGGATGTCAATAACCTCTATTGGCTTCTTAAGGCTGCAACTGGCAAAGCGTTCGCTCGGCTATTGGAGTCATCGAACCGAAAATCGAGCGCGATCGCCCTTTGAGGACTCTGCCTTTTTTGCTCTAAGCACTATGAAAGTTTTTGCAATTAGTCCGGGAGTCGATGCCGATGTTCAGACTCAGCACTCAAAATCGATGGATGTTTCGATTCTTATTATTGGAGACGAACGCTTCCAGAATGCCGTCCTTGCGTTAATTGATTGCCTCAATAGCCTTTTAGTCCAAACTGCCAGCTATCCAAGCGAGGCGATCCAGCAGTTGCAAACCCAACCGACCGAATTTATTTTGTGTCAAGCGGATTGTCGAGGGGCGCTGGAGTTATGCTACCAAATTAAAACCCAAAGCCAGTCGAGTTGGACCTATTGTTTGCTCCTCGACGATAGTACGGATACGCTAGCTTCGACGCTCATGGAACGGAAGGTTGCAGCCCTAGAAGCGGGGGCGGATGCGTATCTCTGGTTTCCGTATACCCAAATGCGCGAAGATAGTCCTTTGTTGGCTCAATATCAGGCGTTGTTGCTTGCGGAAATTCAGGTGGGTTTGCGTTGGGTGAAGACTTGCCAGGAGTTGCTGCAAACAAACGATTTGCTCTCGGCGATCGCCTTAAGCGATCCGCTGACGGAACTCAATAACCGTCGGGCGTTGGAGTGGGAATTGCCGCGCCAGATTGAAAATGCGAGAAATCGCGGAACGCCGCTGTGCTTGCTAATTTTGGATGTTGATTATTTTAAGGTGATTAATGACACCTACGGTCATCTGATTGGCGATCGCGTTTTGCAAATGCTCTCGGCACGCTTGCAACATAATTTGCGCTTCTACGATACCCCTTTTCGCTACGGGGGCGAAGAGTTTGTAATTCTTCTGAGCAATACCGAACCGACTGTTGCCATCCAGATTGCCGAACGCTTGCGTGTTTTGATCGCTACTCAACCTTTTAGGATTAATGAAACGCTCGATTTAAGGATCTCCATGAGTGCTGGCGTGGCTTATTTACGGTCAGATGATGACGAACAAGGGATAAGTTTGCTCGATCGGGCCGATCAAAACTTGCTACAAGCTAAGACCAACGGTCGCAATCAAGTTGTTAGCTGCCGACTGCCAGATGACTCCCCAGAATCCCATTCAATTTCTTGAAAATTAGTACAGATATTCAGATAAATATACGGTTTTATTGTTTTAATCTAAAGCTTTAGAAAGTCTTAAACAATACCTCATTCATGTGATTGTTTTCA
>JAAHGE010000520.1 GCA_010672635.1 Desertifilum sp. SIO1I2
GTCCCTCAAACCGGGTTGACTGACAATTAAGATAGTCGCATAGGTTGGGCTGAGGTCCGAAACCCAACTCAACCGGCTGCTGGTGGGTTACGAATGGCGCTAACCCAACTTAAGCGACTCATAGGACTTTCAGCAGTGAGTGTCAGTCAATCGGCCCTAAAACTCTGACCTGGTTCGGTTCTAAGGAACTTTGCACTTTAAACTTAATATGAATACACCGCTAATTGTTGCACCGCAATGGGTGGCTGACCATCTAGAAGATCCTGATCTCTTGGTGATTGATTGTCGTTTTGCATTAAACGATCCGCACTTGGGGCGACAGCAGTATCTCACCAGTCATCTTCCGGGTGCCTACTATCTTGATTTAGATCGAGATTTATCAAGTCCGGTACAGCAACATGGGGGACGCCATCCGCTGCCGGATATGGGAGAATTAGCCCGCAAGCTAGAAGGGCTAGGCATCAAGTTTAACCAGACTCAAGTTATTGCTTACGATGACTCTAGAATGGCGTTTGCTGCGCGATTGTGGTGGTTATTGCGTCATTTGGGTCACGATCGCGTTTCGGTGTTAGATGGGGGCTTCAGCGCTTGGCAAACGGCCGGATATCCGGTGAGTGAGGAGGTGCCGGAACCGCGTCTGGGCGGGAGTTTTACGCCCCAAGTCCAGGCTGATGCTGTGGTGGATATTGAGGCGGTTAAGGCGCGAAAAGATTTACCGGGTGTTGTCTTGATTGACTCGCGAGAACGCGATCGCTATTTGGGAGAACGCGAACCGATCGATCCGATTGCTGGTCATATTCCAGGGGCAGTTAATTATCCTTGGCAAGAGGTAACGGACGAGCGCGGTTTTGTGAAATCTCAGGAGGCGCAACGCCAACGCTGGCAAGACATTGAACCCGATCGAGAACTCATTGTTTATTGCGGTTCGGGGGTAACGGCGTGCGTTAATTTACTATCGCTAGAACTTGCGGGAATTCAGGGTAGCAAGCTCTATGCTGGAAGTTGGAGCGATTGGTGTTCTTATGCATAAAACTTTTCACACTCCTCCCATAGTTTGGAGATTTCGCCCCTAGAAAGTTACAGAGACCGCGATTTTTACCACGAGTCTACAATTATGCTTCGCAAATTCGCTCTTCTCTTCTGCTTAGTCTTGTTTGCAGTTGTGCTAGCGCCTCCTGCCACTGCCCAAACACCGCTGACGCGGGCAGTGATTCAAACGGTTCGCAACCAAGTCCAATTGATTCCCAGGCAGCAAACCCCGCGCCCTGCCAAAATTTCTGAGGAAATGCGATCGGAAGATGCCATCTCGACTGGACAAGCTTCTCTGGCAGAGTTACGGTTTAATGATGGTTCCCTGGCGCGGGTCGGAGAAAGTGCGGTGTTTCGGTTTGTGCCGAATACGCGCAATTTTCGGTTATCGAATGGCAATCTCTTGTTATTAGTCCCCCCAGGGCGGGGAACGACGCAAATTAATACGCCCAATGCGGCGGCGGGAATTCGCGGTTCGGCGTTGTTTGTCCGTTATGTCCCCGATAGCGATACTACTATTGTTGCGGCGCTAACTAATAGCGGGATTGAGGTTTCCAACCGGACGCGATCGCAATCTTCTGGTCTCCAAGCCGGACAATTGGCGCTACTGGTACGCGATCGCCTGGAGGCGGTTTATAATTTCGACCTCAATCAGTTCTATGAAACTAACGAGTTAGCCCAAGACTTAAGTTTAAATAGTCGCGATCCACAAATAACGGACGATCGCGCGATTCGCGAAGCGTTCGCGCAGCGTCTCCACCGGAGAATCCCTGCGGGAATCGCAGCAGTTAGAGCCGAAATTTTAGCAGCTTTATCCCAACCCCAACCCCCCCAAACACCTTGGATACAACTGGCCGATCTCGAACAATTCAGCGGGGTTCGTTCCCCATCCTCTTAACAAACTCACAGATTCAACCAGCCCTCAATTCCCTTGCGAGTGGGAACGCCAGTTTGAGTAAACGTCCAAATGTCGCGTTTATGCTGGGGGCCATAGCTGATGTGGATGGGGCGATCGCTTCCGTAAAAATAAAGCGAGTCAAAGGGTAATTTTTGTTGCAAAATCCACTCTACCACTTGACAGCTAGGCGTATTGAGGATTCTGAAATCGCAAGCAGCCCCCAGGCGATCGCAATAATACTGAGTAGTCTTCTTCACCTCATGGGCCATGTGCTGGTCTAAATGAGGCGCAACCCTGCCATTTTTTAAGCCAGTTATCGGATCTTTACGTTCCAAGAACTTTCTTAAATCAGGGGAACAAAACCCGTAGGTGAGTTGAAATTGCAACAGCCCAAACTGTTCGTGAATCGGATCGAGAATCTGCTGGTTTAAGGCTTGGAGTGCGGGAATCGTTTCCTGGGGATTTTGGGGAAACGGATTAATCAACTCGGCATACTTGCGATAGGTTTGGGTACAGGTACAAAACTCAGTCAAACTTAAATATCGACCTAGCAGCACCTCATCCATCGCCTAATCCCTGGGTTGTTGAGGTTTGCGAAGGCGTTGGGGTGGAGGAGGCGCAGGAGTCGGACGATTAGAATTGCGCGTTTTGCGGCGATGGCGTTCTAGAGAAACCACATCCGCCTCATGATTCTCCCGCGCTACGCGAATCAGCAAACCCGCCGCCAGCAAACTGGCAATCATTGAGTTACCCCCATAACTAAATAAGGGTAAAGGCAATCCCGTGGTCGGTAAAACCCCTGTCGTTACCCCAATATTAATTAACGCTTGTCCCACCATCAAGGTGGTTGCACCAATGGCCACCAATTGATAAATCAGTCGCCGCGCTTTCAACGCCACCAATAACCCCAACGTGGCATAAGCGCCAAGTAATAGCATAAACAGCCAACTGCCAACTAAGCCAAACTCTTCGGCATAGACCGCAAAAATAAAGTCTGTATATTGAATCGGTAAATAAAATAGCTTTTGTTGGGACATCCCCAAACCCACACCCCAAAAACCACCGGAACCAATCGCCAGTAGGCTTTGAATTAACTGATAGCCATCTTGTCCCGGATCGGCCCACGGATTCAGAAACGAAAGAATCCGCCGTCGTTGATACTCGTTAATGGTCACGCTGAGGCTGGCTAACAGTAAACCCGCGATCGCAGTTCCCCCCAAATAAAGATAGGGTAAACCCGCCGCCAACGCTACCAAAAATAGCGTCATCCCGCAAAAAGCAGCCGTACTTAAGTTGGGTTGTAGCAGAATTCCCACCAAAACAGCCGCAAAAATCAACAGCCACTTTACCCGATGTTTCACTGTCAGGCGTTCCCACTGACTAAACAAACGAGCGCTTTGTAAAACCAGAAATGGCTTAATTAGTTCTGAAGGTTGTAGCGGGAAAGAGCCTAAAAATAGCCAGCGCGTCGCACCATTAATTGTCGTTCCTACCCCAGGAATCAGCGTTGCGAAAATTAAGCCTAAAAGAAATAAAACAATCCAATTGGCAATACTCAAGACATAGCGTAAGGGGAAGCGGATTAAAATAGTAAATCCCACCGAGCCAAATAGCACAGAAAGCAATTGGCGCTTCACATAATATAAACCATCCCCTGATTCAGCTTCCGCAATAGGATAAGAGGCGGAAAACAAAGCTACTAGTCCAATAAATAACCAAAGAAAGGTTAACCACCGTAATAGGCGAGCTTCAATCGCCCATTGTTGGGACGGACTATCAGACCAGGGAGAAAGGAAACGAATATCCAAAATCGCACAGGGCCAGTATGAGGAACGCTAAAATTTTAGCCTACATGGTGGGGAAGAAGAGGATGGGGGGATGGGGAGATGGGGGGGAAACTTCAGACTCAACACTCTGTTGAGACTCAGCACTTAGAGAAGCACTCAGCACACCGCTACACGGAAGTAAGGATCTACACAACTAGG
>JAAHGE010000521.1 GCA_010672635.1 Desertifilum sp. SIO1I2
GTTGGATTTGTTCGTGGGGGGTGGTTAACCAATCTCTGGCGGCGACATGACCTTCAACGCCGTTAATAAAAATGGGGACGGGAATGAGTCCGGCTTTTTCAAAATGGCGAATCAGTTGGGGAATATAAGGCTGTTGGGTAATAACGTGTTTGCGATACAGTAAGATTCCGACTTTGGGTAAGTTTTTAGAGGCGGGTTGGGTTTGGGAGTACCAATCGAGATAAGATTTAGGTGAGGTGAAATAATCGGAAGCATCGGGATGTAGTAATCCCATGTTAGGGGTTTCAATGGGGGGTGGGAGTTCCCCATATTTCAGATTAAGATATTTAAGCGCGATCGCGCCCATCATCGCCGCTACGTTTTCGGTTCCGCCTGCATTCCAATACCCGTAGATAATCAGCCAGTTTCTTAAATCTTGGACTTTCTTGGCGGGAATGTATTTGAGGAGTTTTGGCCCGACTTTGAGAAAGCTAATGTAGCCTGCGAGTTTATCTTCTTCTCGTCCATTGCCAAATTTATCTAAGATAAACTTAACGGGTTTGGGCATTCCTTTGGGCTTATCCCCAATCTTAAACTCGCCAATCTGCGTTAAGCTCATTAACTCTAAGGCAGATTCAAAAACAAGGCGAATGGGGATAGACTGGACTCGCTGGCGCAACCATTCTACCTGGTCGTAGTCAAATAGGAGACTGGCGAAAAAGACATCCGCCCCTTGTAGCGCTTGTTCTACGGTATCAGGCTGGGTGGTGAGATCGCGATCGCTAAACGCGCAAATTTCCAATTCTGGACAGCGTTGGGTTGCCAGTTCTGCCGCTTTCCGGTATAGATTGGCGTTAAAGGATTCAAATCCAGCAATTAAGACGATGCGTTTCATACCCCAAGGATTGCTAAGAAGATTCTTTTCGATCTTAAAGGGGTTTTTCCTCAAACCCCGATTTGAGAAAACCGGGGTTCTCCGATTGCTTAACCGAACGTTGAACTATTCCAACCCCACATCGCCCCTTTAGCATCGTTAAACTCGATGTAGATGCGATTAGCTGGAACGCCCAAGGTTTCGCTAATTTGCTGACAAAAATCCTGACTCATGGCTTTGGTTTGGGCTGGCGTCATGCTACCGATACTCTTAATCTCGATATAGCATACCGGGTCAGTGGTTCCGGCGAAAGTCATGGCAAGATTGGATTCAAAAGCTGTCATCACATAGGATTCAGGTTTGCCTAAATGTTTGGCTAATTTAGCCGAAAGCACTTTCAGCATTCCTTCAACAGCCGTTTTTTCCGGTTGAGAAGCAGAAGTTTGAACTTTAATCAGAGGCATTGCACTAAATTGAATAGCGGATAATAGTATGGATTGGGCTGGGTAGCACCAAGCTTAACCCAACCCACTGGCGTTACTCGTTGGAATTAACCGCCGTAATTCCATCCTGTCTGTTCGAGTAACAGGGGATTTCCTTCCCGGTGAATTCCGGCGGCGATGACTTCACCCACATAGACGGTGTGGTCGCCATGCTCAACCGAACCGACCACGTTACACTCAATGTAGCCGAGGGAGTCTTGAATAATCGGACAACCCGTTTCGCCGAGATAGAATTCAATCTCTTCAAACTTATTCCCCACCCGACGCATGGGTTTGAAGAAGTTTTGGGCGAGTTCCTTTTGTCCTTCTTCGAGAAAACTCAGGGCGAATACGCCACTATTTTTAATCATCTTATGGGAAATCGAATCGGTTTTGACGCAGTTGACGACTAGAGGCGGTTGAAAAGAAGCCTGCATAATCCAACTTGCGGTAAAGCCGTTCACTTCCTCACCCTCTTTGACTCCGCAGATGTAAAGTCCGTGAGGAATTTTCCGCAGTAGCGTTTTCTTTGCTTGTTCGTCTAAAGCCAAGGGTCTACCCACCTATAATGCGTCCTATAGGGGTTAGTTTACCAAGGGTGCGATCGCAACTGCGATCTCTCTTTGTACTGAAATGATTAAGCCATTTCTCTCACCAAGGGCGTTTCATGTTCGACGCGGAAGACGTTGGCATAAAGATTCGCAATAATTTGTTTCCCTTCTTGGGTAAGTTCTAGATGGTGTAAGGCGGTTTGGATATAGGGCGAAACGACATTCCAGAAAAAAGAGGGATAATTCGCCCGCAAATCTCCGGGGTTGCGATAGCCGAGGGTTTTGTTGACTCCGGTTTCTTCAAATTCGTAGAATAATGCAGGGATTTTCTGAAGATAGCGCGGGTCGCTGAGTTGACCGATTAAATCCGCAGCCCTGACTAAACCAGGATAATTGACGGTATCTGCGTGATCTTCATCGGAAGGAACCGGAAAACGGGTTAACTCAATATTGTGTTTAATTTCGGTGGCGTTAATTAACCGATGCATCCCGAAGCGTTCTTCAATAAACTGCTTTCCCCGGTCTACATGATAGGGCGTTAAGCTCGCATCAGTTGCACCGGGAGGTAAGGAAATTAGGGTTCCGTCTTCTCCTGTAGCATACAGGCGTTCGACCGCTTGGTCTTGACGACAAACACCTTTGACATAGCCAATGTCGTGACACAGCAGAGAAATCATAAAATGCAGCCAGTCTTCGCAGTAAACTCCCCCTTCGCGAATATGTTTGCCTCGTAAAATTTCTTGACCGACTAGGGTAACGTAAAGGGTATGTTCGACATCGTGGTAGAGTGCATCGCTGTTGGCAATATTTTCGAGGGCCATTCCTCCCGCCCAAGCGATAATGTCGGCATAGTCGGTTTTGAAGCTACCGTAAGTGCGAGTGTAACCGAGACGGAGTTGATCGAGAAAATTCTCAATAATCAGCGAGGTAGGATTGAGCATTTCTGATAGGTTAGGTTATCCCATCTTCTAGGGGCTTGTGGGTTAAATAGGAGGGTTTCACTGCTCTGTTCTCAACCATAATAGTGAGTAGTGTAGAGCATCAATTGAGTTAAAAAACGATAGTATGGCGATCGAGCGGTCTCATCAAGCTTTCCTGATTGCAGGAACGGATACGAATGCGGGGAAAACGGTGCTAACTACTGTATTGGCAGCCTATTGGCAGCGTTATTATCCGCACAGTCGCTTGGGGATTATGAAGCCGATTCAATCGGGTGAGGGCGATCGCGAATGGTACCAACACTACTTTAGCCTCGATCAATCCCCGGAGGAAATGACCCCTCTGTATTTTCAGGCCCCGCTAGCGCCACCGATTGCTGCTGTGCGAGAAGGCCGCAGCATTGATTTAGCTAAGGCTTGGCAGGTTTATAATCAGTTATGCCAAAACAAAGATTTGCTGTTGGTTGAATCTTTAGGCGGTTTGGGTTCGCCGATTACCTTTGAACTGACGGTAGCGGATTGGGCGCGAGATTGGCAACTGCCGACGCTGTTAGTCGTTCCGGTGCAGCTAGGGGCGATCGCGCATACTGTAGCCAATGTTGCCCTAGCCCGTCAAGCTAAGGTGCCGCTAGTGGGGATTGTGCTGAACTGTAGGGAACAGGATGTAGAAAGTGCGATCGCCGATTATACACCCATCGATCTAATTCAATCCCTTACCAACATTCCCGTCCTCGGCATCCTCCCCCCCATTACCGATTTTACCGATACCGATAAACTCACCCAAATTGCCTCTAACTTAGACTTAGAACGCCTCTGGGGTTTAGGTTTCATCTGAGGATATAGCTGTACTCAGTAAGGTTAGGACAACAGGTGAACTGCTCAAACCATGAGACTTACTCGGTTTTAACTCAGCACTCAGCTTTAGGGTGTATCAGCTAACTTTCTATCCTCAAAAGACTTACTCGGTTTTAACTCAGCACTCAGCACTTAGCACTTTGCTATAAATGGCGGTTGAGCAAATCTTCTACAAACTCGTAGGTTTCCTCAACCGATTGATTGCTGAGAATCTGTTCTTTTAAA
>JAAHGE010000522.1 GCA_010672635.1 Desertifilum sp. SIO1I2
TCCTGTAGCGCTTTGGGGTTGCCAAAAAAGACAACTGGCGGCGAGTTAAACCCCAATACCCGCGTTGTGAAGGTGTCGCCATAGCGTTGAGCGCAAGTATCTAAAAACTGGACTGGATCTGCAACTACCTGTAGGGTTTGGAGAATTGCAGGCGCGTGAAGACGGTTGGGTAAATGCATCGCAATTGAGACAAAGGCACTCTTATCGGGTATCGGAATTGTCTCACAGTCTAAAGGGGTACAGAATCACTCGATAGGGGGATGATGGATAAGTTCAATCTAGCTAAGAGCTACGATCCGGGTAATTTCAGTCTCAAACTCTTCTAGTGCTTGTACGGTTCCCACTAACCAAGCTCTTTCGACCGTATCAGGAATGAGTTGTTTCAGCGGAAGATTAGCAAAGGTTGGACTAGTTTCAACTGAACGATAACCTTCCGCCTGTAACGCATAGATTGTTAATTCACCCTTGGCATAGATCCAAAGTTCTGGAACCCTCAATGCTTCATACGCCTCTAGCGTCGTCTTTGAGGTGACATCGCTTTCAATGGCAAAGTCAGGCGGCGGATCGTCCGGTTCCAGGCGGCGACGACCGATCATTTGCTGGTAATTTTGAATATAAAAACAAGCATCAGGTTCTACACCCGCGCTATGGCTTCGCTTAAAGGTCGTAGAACCAAAAGGTTCGTAACGCCTTCCCGTTCTTCTCAATAAAATTTTAACGATATCTGAAATTAGCTCTTTAGGCTTTTCATGCTCTGGCAAAGGAACCATAATTTCCAGTATCCCCCGACTGTAGGCAATCCGCGCCGTCCGTTTTTCTCCCATTTCTTCTAGGATTAACTCAAACTCATCCCAACTCACATCTGGGATCGTGAGAACGCTTCCCGGTGCAAGTTGCATCTGGCTAACGGGTTTGACAATAGGGGAGATAGCACTCATGGCGATCGCCAACCTCTTTAAATTTGCAGTAGCATAGCCTCAAGATCCCCAATTGCTCTAGGCGATCGGGGATCTCGCAATTCAATCCACCGTCTTGCTTAAACGCCGGTAAACCGTAACTAACCCCTCCGCATCCCCGACATTTCCGGGAAACAGAACTACGGGTAAATTGGCAAACTGGGGATGATCCGCAGGCGTTCTCACCATCGAACATCCCGCCAGAATTTGTCCTAACAGCCGCGCCGAGGTTAAGGCTAACCCGGTACTGAGGACATCATTAGAGGTAATTCCCCCCTTGCTTATTAAAAAACCAATATCTGCGGGTAAACCGCGCACAATATCCATTAATAGCGCCGAAACAGCCGCACCGAATTTTAAGCGCGTGGCGATATCGGGAAACTGAAGTTCTTGGCGCGAGGTATACACCACAGGCGTTTTGCCAGCAGCATGAACGTGATGCACGCGGTTGAGAGTTTCATCGAGGAGTGCTTCGCGTTGCGCCTGGGAATCTTCCAACAGATGCACCACATCAACTTCAATTCCCACAACGCCACGTTCTTGCAATAAGCATTGCAATTGTTCGGTGGTTTTCTTGACGTGGGAACCGACAATGACAGCACCCGGTTTTCCCTCGCGGACGTATTCTGACATATCTTCTGCCGCGATCGGTTGGGGAGGTAAGGCGGCTAAGGCGGTGAGAATGCTGGCGGCGCTGCGAAATAAAAAGCGCTTTCCTTGAGAAGCTGCCTTGAGGATATCCGCAGCAAATTGATTTAAGTCTTCTTGTTGCTCGCCATCAACGACGCCGCATTGGTTTCCTGAGAGTTGCATCAGGCGTTCTAAACAGCCTTGGCGGATATCGGCGAGTAAAAAGCGTTCGACTTGGTTGGCGGGGATATTCCCTTGGGTTTTCTCTTCAACGTAATCGGGTAAGTAGCTGTGATGGTAGCCAAAGACAGAATCTTTGGCAAATTCAGTTTGATGAACGGGGGTAGGGGTACCGTCAATCATCAGATAGTGAATGCTATCGCGGGTAATGCGTCCCCCTTCAAAGAAGGCGGGAACGAGAAAATGCGCGTCAAATGGACCGACTGCTTCGGCGATCGCGTTCGTTTCTACGGGATAATGACCTCGCAGAGTCGAGTCAGAACGGCTGACGACGAGAAAGTCAGCAATCTTTTCTGCTTCTATGGCTTGTTTGAGGTTGTGGCACACTTCGCGGGTGACATCAGTCGCCTGTTGGGGAGTTAAGGCTCTGGTGTTGGTGAGAATAAAGAAAATAGGGGATTCATCTTGCAATCCCAAACGCAAGGTATCCACATCCCACTGGGTTAGCAATAAGCAACTGTGGACGGTTTGCGAACCTGTAGGGTCATCATCAAGGACAATTATTTTGGGTTTGCTGGTCATTTGGCTATCGGTTGTCCGTTGACTGTCATTTTTCTTATTTTCCCATTGCACCTGCTCAAAGGGTAGGTCGTTTACACGACGGCTTGCAAGTCGAGTGCAGCTTCATTGAGTTTTTGGGTGCTAATTTTAGTTTGGCTGATGCCGTTAGCCGTTTGTGCGGCTCCTTCGTTAAGGTTATTCATGGCGACGACGACTTGTTGAATGGCGATCGCCTGTTGCTGTGCGTTTAGGGAAATTTGCTGGTTGTTGAGTGCAACGCTGCTAATAGCGGTGGTGACACCTGTAAAGGTTTGTGCCATCCCTTCGGCAGTTTTCAGGCTTTTTTCAACGGTTTGGGTGCCTTCCTGGGTGGCGATCGCGGTTGCAGCAATCGCTTTTTGAATGTCGCTGACTAAAACCCCAATCTTGGCTGCCGAATTTTTACTTTGATCGGCGAGTTTGCGAATCTCTTCAGCCACGATCGCAAAACCTCTGCCAGACTCTCCGGCACGAACGGCTTCCACCGCAGCATTGAGCGCTAGCATATTGGTTTGGTTGGCTAAAGTGGTGACGAGTTCAGAAATATTTCCAATCCGATCGGTTTGCTGGCTCAGGTGTACAATTTGTTGGGCAATTTGTTCGACTTTGGATTTCAGGATCGTCATATCTTCTAAGGTATAGGTAACGGCTTGGATACCCGTTTCTGCAAGCTGAGAGACTTCTTGAGCGCCTGTTGCAGTTTTTTGCGCTTGTTCGGCTGATTGTCGCGAAGAAGCACCCAGTTCTTCCATAATGCTGTTTGTTTGATTGACTGATGTGGCTTGTTCTGTGGCAAAGTGTTCTTGTTGCGCGACGGTTGCCGCAATTTCGGTTGAGGAACTGGTAATGGCTAGGGTGACTTGGTTAATCGGTTGCACCACCTGACGGATAACAAACCCGACGATGGATAAACCCAAAAGAGTCCCCAAGAGGGTTCCCCCCAGGGTGCTGATGACTGATAGGATTTCGGCGCGGGTAACGATATCTTTTTTGGTAGCTAGAGTTTGACTCTCGGCTTGCAACATTTGCTCGATTTTGTCTCTCACCTGTTCGAGTGCTTGATTACCTTGGATCAGATCTTCGGAAGATGGAGTCTCTCCACTTCTGATCTGAGCAACATTATTGGATAGCACTGCGAGCGCTTCGTTGCTGAGTGCTTCTAATTCGCTCAGACTTTGCAGTTGTGTCGGTTCGTTTTGCAGTAAGGTTTTGGCTCTGGCAAATTCCTGCGCTAGATTAGATTGTGCCGTTTGATAGGGTCTCAGAAAATTGGGATCGCGGGTAATAATAAAGCCGCGTTCTCCGAGTTGCAGATCGACCATGACTTGCTCTAAAGCTTGCAGGGAGGTTTGCACCCGATACCCCTGCATGACTTCATTAACGGTATTGGTTAAACCTCGCGCAGTCAGTTGAGAAAGCAATCCGTTTCCAATTAGTACAGCAACGATGGCTGTAAAACCCCACGGCACGACTTGTCTAAGTTTCACAATGGTTTCCCCCGGCGGCAAAGAATCTAATATTTGCCTATG
>JAAHGE010000523.1 GCA_010672635.1 Desertifilum sp. SIO1I2
TCCGACGAACAGAAAGAGGTCTTTCACCGCTTGCGGTTTGTGGCAGAAAGTTTTCGCGCCGATCTCCCCTCTGGCATTAGCAACCTCTACCGGGTTGATGCTCTACCAGCCCTGAGAGCTAGATTAAAAGGGGATACTGCGGCGGCGCAAGTCAGTGGGTTAGCGGCGTTTGAATCAGCCTTACAAGCCATTACGGCGGCGAAACAGGAACGCTTGCGGGTTCGTCTCCCCCGCATTCGAGCGATCGCCTCTCAAATTCAACAGCAGTTACAAGCTAAAGTAGAGGCGTTTAATGCAGAATTATCCGCCGCTAAAGAGAAGCAACAGGCGAAAATTGCCATTCAACAAAAAGCAGAAAAACTCATTCGCCAAGGGTTCCAAGCTAGCGCCTCGGAGTTAGAAAGTTGGCTGTATCTCCCTAAACTGCTAGAACGCTATCAATCTGAACTAGCAATGGCGCTGCGTCAAGGACAGTTTGAAACTTGGCAAATGCAACGCTTGCAAAGCGCGATCGCGCCTCACGAACAAGCGCTCAATCAATGGTTTGATAAGGGTTGCGAGTTCTTTCAACAGCAACATTCAGGTTCGCTCAAGTTTCTCTATCCCAGTCCCCCCCAAGTCACCTTACCCGAACCGCCTCAAACTGCTACCTCAAAAAACGATTCAGACTTAATGCCAGTGGCGCTATCTACGGGAATTGGTTGGATTTTGGGAGGCCCGGTAGGCGCGGCTGTCGTTGGAGGTGCCAGCTATCTGATCGGCCGCACGCCCGCTCAAAAATCGGCAAATTCTCCCTCGGAAAGTCAAATTTTACAAGCCTATCAAGAAGCCGCAGAGGATTATTTAACCCATCTCAATATCGAATGGCTGGCAAGTCTGCGCGATTGTCAACAAAAACTAGAGGCGATTATCTGTTATAAAAGTGAAGATGAACCTTTAGAATCAACGCCTGCTTCCTATCAAATTCAACTAGCACAAAGTTTGATAGATAACCTCTCTCTAGAGATAGAGAAAATAGGGCGTTTATAAACTCGAATGATTAATGTCAGTTTAATTTCCCTATTGGGAATAGTCGATTTCGCGATCGCGATCGCCTATTTAATCCTCTCGCCGCGTTGGTCGCTAGCCAAATTGCAACTGCCGAAAGTCTTTGGGACGACGGGAATTATTTTACTCATTATCCAAGTTGCGATCGCCCTTCCCTTGGTCATTGGTTCGGGGATTATCTTTGCCTTTCAAAGCTGGCGGCTGAACCTCCCCTTAAAGATTGCTTATTTTAGCTTTTATTCTCTGCTGTTTTTCCTAGGACTGCGTAACTTCTATCGCTTTCCCAACACCTCTCAACGCCTCTACCAAGCAATCTTGCCGGTGGCGCTACTGCTTCTTAGCAGTATTCTATTCATCTTTAACGGCCGTCCGCTCGATCCCGTCATGCAGTTGTCTACAGGACTTCTGCATTTGGTATTGCTTCTACAGATCGTTAAAGATATCTTCTTATTGAAATTGCGATCGCCATTAGAACGCTAATCGTGGGATTTGAGCTTTTCAATTAAATTCTCCCCCGTCGTCCCGGCAATCACCCACAAAACCGCCCTTGCGCCATCTCGAATCGCCTTTTCAATCGGTTCAGTCTCCCGCCCAGAAGGGACAGAAATTGGCTTAAACGCGATACCCCGACTCCCCAGAACAATCTCGCCAATCACCTGAGCGCGGCGCATATGATCGTCAGAAGTAATCAAATAAATACAATTAATATCCCGCGCCTTCAACTCATCGACCAACGTCGTGAAATTCGTTACCGTATCCACCGCCTGATAGTCTAAGTGAATGCGTTCGGGCGCAATTCCCGCCTCAGAAAACACCCATTCTGAATATTCCGGGTTGCTGCCACTCGATACCCAGATTTCCAGATTGGGATGTTTTTTAGCAAACTCAGCAGCAAAAACCTCGCGAACAGGTGCCCCCCCCAAAACCAATACCGCTTGCGGCTGAGAAATATACGTCCTGACTTGCTTATAGCTAAACCCAACCGTCCCTGCCAAGATTGCAAACAACGAAACCCGCCACAATAAAGCCCTAGTTCTAGAGCAATTTTTCCGAGTGGGTTTGTAACGCTGTCCGCTGAAACCGATCCTTAACATCATGATTTAAACAGGGATTGAAGTGATCCAATCGATAAGTCATCCATTGTGCCTAGTTACAGGCCGAGATTGCAATAGCCAGGGTGCTGTTGTCCAAAGTGTACAGCGAACTGCTAGCCTTCTTCCATGCTTTAGCTTTTCTTTCTCCCGGATTTGCAATCAGCAAAGCTATCTTAAACCCACTCTAACAAGTTGAGTATCGGCTTCTGGGCAACTCTAGCTACCGCGTGCTGAGTGCTGTAGCTTGCACGCCACGCAGCAGTGTCAAAAACTAGTCAGGACGGGGTGGGGAAAGGATTTATATCTGTTGACGATGGTCTTCACTCTACCTCAACTCACCTTCTCGCCTCACCTAACCCAAAGTAGCCCTAACTGGGTTGTGGTCGAGTATTTGTACTCGCTGGATATCGTATCCAAATCGTATCCAGTGAATCGTATCCAAAATCAGGTCAATTTAGTGTTTTTGCCTGCAAGCCTTGACCTGTAAGGTTTGAGGGAACGGGGCTGATGGGACTTGAACCCATGACCTAGCACTTAGGAGGCGCTCGCTCTATCCAACTGAGCCACAGCCCCAGCTACATAGCGATCATAACAGCTATCCGAGGTAGCGAGCTAGCGACTGCCAAGGTTTATCCCAGGGTTCTCCGCCCACTTCCAAACCGCACAAATGACTCTGGGCTTCTAGAACGAGAGAAGAACGCAAGCCCTGGCGCTTTCTGAGTTGCAAGGTGAGTTTGCCATGCATGGTATCTCGACAGCAGAAGTCTAAACCCTGCGGAGTGGGGGCGCGTAAGGGTGTCCCTGGTTTATTCGTTGTTCCGGTTAACTCAACTTCATATTCTGAATTGCGGGCTTGCATTTGCCAGCTTCCCCACGGTTCAATCTGCCAGCACACTTCAGCATTCCAAGGTACAAACTCATAAAATTGACCTTGGTAATGAATTCCCACCAGCGCCGCTGACTCCATCCACCCTAAAATACCTCGCTTACCGCCGCCTGCGGTGAGGGCTAAGTCGGGTTCGTCGATAAAACTATTGCAATTGAGCCAAAACCACTTTTTCGGGAAAGCACGACCCCAATTTTTCTCGCTGTAGGTGGGAGCATCTTGAAACGCGTAGCATTTGCCTTGCCATTCTATTTCCCCAGTGGCTAAACCGTGGGCTTGTAAAATCTGCCAACCGGGTTCAAAGATAGGAAGAAACGAAAGCCATCCGGCGGTTGACTGCTGAGGGCTGTTGGCATTTCCCCAACCATAAACTGGTTTGATTGTATATTGCCAGCGGGCGCTTTGACCCGTGCCGGGATCGTGAAGGACTCCTTGGTGCCAGGTGGCGGTTGCTTGATAGCCTTCTTGGATGGAATGGTTAAAGTCTGCGGGTTCGAGATAGCGGGGGAGTAAGGTTAAGGGTGAATCTTCTCCTTTAAGTTGTCGCCAATGACCTAAACCGAGGGCGTGACGCCAGGCCCAAAAGGTGCGAATGTCGGGAAAGGTGCGACAAAAGTATTCGTCGTTGGGCCCTAGAATTTGAGCGGCTCCACCGTTGTAGGGTTGAGTTCCTGTGGGGTCTTCAATGGAGTACATGAAGGCAAAGGTTTGCCCAATATCGGGTAGGGTGACGCGATAATACCAGCCTTCAAAGAAGCGATCGCTGATTCTGTCCCAATGGTAGCCGCTATGGGGAGTTTGTAAGGGAGCGTTAGCAAATCCAGGCATCATAAGTCTTTGTTCGGGTTCGCTTCT
>JAAHGE010000524.1 GCA_010672635.1 Desertifilum sp. SIO1I2
TCGAGCGAGGTCATCGACCCCGCCGCCTATCGCTGGGCGGACGGGGACTGGCGCGGCCGCCCCTGGCCGGAAGCGGTGATCTACGAGATGCACGTCGGGACGTTCACCGAGGCGGGCACCTTCCGCGCCGCGGCCGACCGGCTCGCCTACCTCGCCGACCTCGGGGTGACGGCCGTGCAGGTGATGCCGGTCGCGGATTTCCCGGGCCGCCGGAACTGGGGCTACGACGGCGTGCTGCCGTTCGCGCCGGATTCGGCTTACGGCCGGCCGGAGCATAATTAATGGTGTTGGTAACGCGCCGCATATAGGCTTTCCAAGAGTCGCTTCCCGACTCCCTTCCGCCACCTGTTTCTTTCTCGCCGCCGAATGCGCCGCCAATTTCTGCGCCAGAAGTGCCGATGTTAACATTGACAATGCCACAGTCTGAACCTGCGGGCGAAAGGAAATATTCGGCTTCGCGGAAATTTTCGGTAAAGATGGCAGAAGAGAGGCCTTGGGGAACGTTATTATGGATAGCGATCGCCTCTTCTAATGTCTCATAGCGCATGATATAGAGGATTGGTGCGAATGTCTCCTCTTGTACAATAGCCGCATCGGAACTAATTTCTACAATCGCCGGATGCACGTATACCCCACCTTTAGGTACGCCTTCAGTAATGCGATCGCCTCCAAAGATTTTACCCCCTTGCTGGCGGGCTGTCTCTAGGGCGGCTTGCATCTTTTCCCCAGAGGCGCTATCAATTAAGGGACCGACTAAGACGCCCTCTTGATTTGGATCGCCAATGGGTAGGGAACGATAAACTTTCTGTAAGCGTTCCACTAGGTTATCTGCAATACGGTTGTGAACGATTAAACGGCGTAACGTGGTACAACGCTGTCCGCAGGTTCCGACTGCTGCAAAGGCGATCGCTCTTATGGCTAATTCTAAATTAGCTGAAGGCGCAACAATCATCCCATTATTCCCGCCTAACTCTAGCAGACTTCTCCCCAACCGTTGGGCGACGGTAGTCGCCACCGCCCGACCCATCGGGATAGAACCCGTTGCTGAAATTAACGGTAAACTAGGGTGAGATGCCAGTGCTTGTCCCACATCCGCTTTCCCGATAACCACGCTACAGACTTCTGGGGGAACATCGGGTAAGGTTGCAAGGGCGCGTTGTACCAAATGCTGGCAGGCTAGCGCACATAACGGCGTTTTCTCCGAAGGCTTCCAAACCATCGGATCGCCGCAGACTAATCCAATCATCGCATTCCACGCCCACACTGCCACCGGGAAATTAAAGGCGGTAATCACTCCCACAGAACCTAAAGGTAGCCATTGTTCCATTAAACGATGATCGGGGCGTTCGCTGGCAATTGTTAACCCGTATAACTGACGCGATAAACCCACTGCAAAATCGCAGATATCAATCCATTCTTGTACTTCCCCTAAGGCTTCCTGGGGAATCTTACCCGCTTCTAGGGTAATCAGTTGGGCTAAAATAATTTTATGCTGCCTCACCTGTTCGGCTATGCGGCGAACGAGTTCTCCCCGTTGCGGTGCAGGTACAGTACGCCAGTGGCGAAACGCTTGGCTAGCCGCTTCCACGGCTTGATTGACTTGGGCAGGTGTGGCAAGCTGGATAGAAGCGATCGCACTCCCATCAATGGGCGAAATAACCTCTATTTTCTCCCCTAAACCCATCTCCGCAGATTTGCCAATCCAAACTCCCGGTTGGGGTTGCTCAAAAGAATTAAAGCCTAATGCTTGTAGGTCTAACATCATTGTTTCAGAATTTTATCAATTTTGTTGTCGAATCGCCTGAATAAAAGCATTCACCGCATCATATTGATCGTTGCGCCTAACACATTCTGTGAATAATTTCAAGTCTAGATCGGGGAGAAGGCGGCTATTTTCGCCGGGTTGGTATTGACTTTCTCCAAGGCTATAAACCTCTAAATTTCCGCCTCGCCAAATCCAAACTTCCGGAACCCTTAAACGCCTGTAAATTTCCAGAATGTCAATACTACCACTCGTAATGATAACTTCGATCACCAGGTCAGGAATCGTCTTTCTCGTTTCTAAATTGTAAGACTCATCGGGTTCTTTTCTGCCACCTAACGCTTGGCTTCCTAACGTTGCACTTCCACGAACATAGAAACGGATATTTTTCTCTCGCAAATACGCTTCTAGCAGTAAGCCAATTGTACTTTTGAGGTGTTCGTATTCTTCAGAAAGCGGCGTCATAATCTCTAGAACCCCATCCAAGTAAATTGAGCGAATTGCTGAGATATCTGCCAGAGTAGAGTCAATGACGCTGAACTTCTCCCAGGAAATTTCATGTAAAGTAATGCACCCCGTTTGTAGGGTATCCTTTTGAGGGCGATCGCTCCCAGTTTTAGTCATTACGCTTAACCCCCTTTTGTGTCATCTGACAATAGCGAATTGCCCGTTTTTCAACCCAGTTTATCGGGTAGAATAGAAATATTGCCCAAAACGGTTATTAATAAATGCTTCAAAGGGAATTTGCTCCTGTTTAATGATTCCCTTTTCGGGTAAACCTCCCCGAACGTGCAAATCAAGAACCGCACACAAAGAAGCAGCAGTAGTAATTTGAATTGAACCCCAATGTTCGCCATAGAATTCACCGTGATAAATCTTTCTGGCGTCGCTGACTTGTAGGTATTGACCATTTTTCCAACCGCTAACTGTCGCGCCAATTAAAACGACATCCTGTTGCGTAGTGGGAATCGCTTGCTCTAAAATATCCTTGAGGATCTCCCGGCGATCGCCTAAACCCAACTCTTGAATCAAAAACGACATCAAGTAGCGATGTCCTTTATGGCGAATGGTCTTATAACCCAGGTTCCGAACCTTCCCTTCTAGCGTTTCTGCGAGAGTTCCTAACCCCCCAGAGGTATTAAACGCCTCATACTCCACCCCATCTAGGGAAAAGTATTCTATCTCTTCTAACGGCATCACCTCCACCCGTCGTCCGTTGCGAATAGCATCGCAGGGGTTACAGTATTGGTTAATCAACCCCTCTGTAGACCAAGTAAGGTTATACATCAACATATTAGACGGGTATAGGGGTAAAGCCCCCACCCGCATTTTCACCTCATCTAGCTTTTCAAAGCCGTGACAGAGGTGATAGGCGAGAATACTGATGAAACCTGGCGCTAAACCGCATTGAGGAACAAACACTTGCTTGGCTGTTGCATTTTGGGCGATCGCTCTAACAGCACTCGTCATCGCCAAATCTTCGGTAACATCAAAATAGCTAATTCCTGCTTGCAACGCGGCACGAGCAATGCCAGGATTAACCCAATAGGGACAAGCAGACACAACACTCTGTTGTCCTTGGAGATATTTCACCAGCATCGCCTCATCGCTGACATCCAGCAATACCGTTTTAATGGGTAACGTTGCGGCTAACCGATCCAACGCCTCAGCATTGGTATCTCCCACACAAACGCTATAGTCTCCACTGTAATGCAAAAGTTTGGCGATCGTTGCCCCAATCTTACCCGCCCCCAGGATTGTTACGGAATGCATAAATTGTCTCCTTTGGGTTAATTTTTAGCTTTATTTAAAAATTCCCCCTATTGTGCCGGATCTATTCCGGACAAAAAGATAAGTTGCAAACATTTACACTCGTTGCGGGAAGTTCTGAGGTGCTAGAACAATCAACCTTGGGATTTGTCATATTCCACCTGACCGTAGTCTAGCTTAATGATGCGGTCGGCGAGGTGAAAGTAATGGTCATCGTGACTAATGACTAGGATAGCCTGCTTGACCTAGGGTTACTAACCCGACGCGATCGGCTTCAAATTCGGCTTGGCGGCTGTTGGGGCGGCGCAAGGCGAG
>JAAHGE010000525.1 GCA_010672635.1 Desertifilum sp. SIO1I2
TTGACAAACTGTAATAATGCGATCGCTATTTTCTATTTGAGAGATTAAAGCTTCGCGTCCTTCCCCTTGGGGAACATCGCGGAGAATATCAACCCCAATCGCACGCGGTTGAGCGGCTTCTAAGCGTTCCAACAGTTGTGCTAGGGTACCATCCTGTAGGGGATATTCGCGGCGCGTTTGAATATCGCTTTCGCTAACCCCCACGACTAATAGGCGATCGTCAGGCCCTTCATCGGGACGCCAGCGCATCATCTGGTCGTATGCTGCTAATTCTAAAGATTGTAATGCGCCCAATTGTCGCAAGCCTACCACAACCCCACTCACAATCAGGCTGGTCAGGAGTATGGATTTACCCCAGGTGGGAAAGTTGAGGTTGCGGAATTTTTCACTCCTCCAAGGACTCATCAGACGTTTTCCTCCTTACCCGATCGTGACAGTGGGACAACCTGCGGCTATTTTATTCACCGAGAGGGTTTCTTGAATGGTGTCTCCTACGCGACAGGCAGCTAAGTTATTGATAAAAACGGTGGAACTGCCATCAATGACGACGCCACTTCCATGCGGAACTACGCCATACAATAGGGGACAAAGATGTTTATCAGCCGTGAAGCTAGAGATCAGTTGGGTCATCATTTGTACGGTTGTGGCGATGGTTGTCACTACTTTGGCTTCCGCCGCTGGAGATGCTGGGGTTCCCTTGACGGCGAGGGCTTCTATTTGGGATTGGGCGATCGCATTCATCCCCTGGTTAAAGGTATTGGTCAGTTGCGCCGCCTGTGCTGGCGACACGCCGCGCCAAGCGGGAATTTTACCAATAAAAACGTTCTGACTCCCTAACCCTGGCGTTAAGGGCGTACCGTGGGCGGTCATATCTCCTAAGCGGGCGGCGGGTTTTTTCATAGTGCTTCTCTAACTGCTGAGTGCTGAGTGGGGAAGAGGGTGGGGGGATGGGGGGTTAATTTAAGAAAATCATGCTGCCTTTGACGGTGATGGTGCCATTGGCTTTAATTTCTAGGGTGGTGGCGGCTTGGATGTTAATGCTACCTGTGGATTTGAGGGTGATATTTTGGTTCATATCGCTGAGGGTGAGTTTGTGACCGTTAGCGGTTTCAACTTCGATGGTGCGATCGCTATCATTCAAGCGCAATTTGTGACCGCCGGAGGTTTGGACGTAAATCCCATCTTTGCTGCTACCTTTATCCTCTTCAACAAACTGCAAGGTATGCCCAGTGCGGGTTTTTAGGGTACGCAAGCGAACTTTTCCGCTTTGGATCGTGTTGTCTACAGACTCTGGGGGTGCATCTTTGCCATTCCAAACGCCGCCGAGGACATAAGGACGATGAATATCGCCATGTTCAAAGGCGACTAAGACTTCATCGTTAATTTCTGGGAGACAGTCAAACCCCCGCTGGCTACCTGCACCCAAGGCGACAACTCGCGCCCAGTTGCTCGCGTGTTCTTCAGTCAGGGTAGGAAATTTAACTTTGACTCTTCCCCAACCCTTGGGGTCTTTGTTATCGGTGACAATACCCACCATCAGGGTTTGTCCGGGTTGCAGGGAGTGTTGCGGGGAAACGACATCTAGAAGGCTACTTCCCCGCGAACCTCGGACGCTAAATTCGGTGGTGTAGAAGCGTTCGTAGTAGAGATGGCGGGTTTCGGTGACGTAATATTTACCGCTATGCAGACCCATATCTGCAACTTTAACGACTTTTCCGGGGCGAATGCGCGGATCGCCTTCTCCTTTGGCATCGGCGTAGACAAATTCGCCGCTCAGTTCGTTAAATAGGGCGTTGGCGATCGCTTCTGCTTCTTTACCTTGAAAGATGGGCTGGTCTACGACGACCATCTTCGGAGGATTGCGATTTAAATTAAATTTGGTGCTAGTCTCTTTCCCTTTACCATTCTCGGTTTGAGTAATCGGGTTTGAGGCTTGAGATTTGGGTGCAGTTTCCACAATTGGCATTTTCTCGCTATAGTCCCAACCGCGCACTTCGACACTGCTGACTTGTTCGGCGCTGGTAACGCGGACTCGAAAGCTATGCAGGTCTTTTAACCATTTCAATTCAACTTCTGAACCCGCTTTGGGTTTGCGAAAATGCAGTTTCCCGTCATGAACAAATAGTTCAAATCCTAACCGCGCCGCGCGTTCTCGCAAAAACGCCATATTGGTTTGATTCTCTTGGAAAACATAGTCATGGGGCGATCCGGTGTTGTCTAAGGTTCCCACAGCTATCCCAACTTCCTCGACAATCTTTTTGACAATATCTCGATCGGTCATGTTTTGGAAGGAGCGGTTATATCTGCCCCGATGCAAGCGGTGAGACACATCATATCCGTGAACGATAATGGGGGCTTGGGATTGATCGGTGAAGTGGGTTTCTATCCCGGTAATTTCCCCTTCTAAGATTAAGTCTTGATGCGGATCTTCAAAATCTTGGTGGGCGGTGGTGCTGGCTTGAAAGCCAATTTTGACGAGTTTACCGATTTCCAGTAATTCTTGGTAGCGCCAGGGGCGATCGCGATCGCGTCCTGGAAAATAATCATTTTTGATGACCAGCGTAAACTTTGACGGTCGATGCAAGCTTTCCTCTGCCGCAATTTGGATAATATCTTCCATCAAATCGTCCATTAGCGGATCTGACGAATCTTGGGGATTGCGCGCGGCTTTGCGTCCGTCAATCTCTAAATACGGAAGGGCAAGATAATGAGAAGGAGGGACATCGCGATTGGCTGATAATCCCCCACCAGAAAGTGCTTGCATCGGGGTTCTGAGAAATCCGTCGTTGCCAGCATAAAATGCGCCCAATCCTTCAGCTATTCCCCAAAGGTCGAATTCGCTAGCCAACTGGTTCTCAACGCTAGCGACCGTTGCGCCGTTGTTCTATTTCTTCAGAGACGCGGTTTCGTTCCGGGGAGGTTAAACGACTCTCTCGGCTATCCCCAAATCGATCGACATTTTCAGGACGGCGCTGTTGTCCCTCCACAACCGAAGCATCAACTTCTTTTAAAGTTAAATTTACCTCAGCCCTCACGGGAGTTCCATCGGGTAAAAACATCTTGAGTTGGTATCTCACCGACTCCACAAAGCAACTCGCTAAATAATCATTCGCCCCCCATAGAAAAATATAAATCGGCGGTCGTTTTTGCTGCTCAATAAACTGAACGGACTTTAAAAGTTGATTAATATAACGATCGAGAACGCTAACCCCTTCTTCGTAAGTATCAAAAACAATCTTAGATAAGGTAATGACACAAGGATCGGGGGCTGCAAAACTCACCTTTGGTTGTCCTCGACGACTTCTTGCCCCTTGCGGTTGATTCAACTTAACGCTACGCGATAAATCCAACTGCGTCGGATTAAACATAAATTGAATATCATAGTCCTGGCTGTCTAACGAAAAAAGCTTGGCTTTCACTAAGCGTTGCGAGGTACTATTCGATTCCCAGTTATTGCCACTCGGAACTCGATTTCCGGAGGTTAAACGCTGGGAAGCATTATTGCGAGGTGAAAACATTTTTAATCCTCAATTTTACCACGGTAAACGACCTGAATAATAACCGCCTTGACGTTCGCGTTCCATTTCTAAGCGCTGTCTTAAAAGCTGATAAATTTCCGATGCTAAAACCTCTAAATTTTGAGTAGGACTAGCGGAGGAACGTGACGGGGGTTGATTCGCTTCTGACTCAACTTCATGGATGGGTTGTTCGCTATCAAGTTCGGGTTCTAAAGCAGAATTCGCGGGAGGAGAGGAAGATACAGTTCGCGCAGCAATCTGTTCTGGCATCGCGCTTTGTTCCCCTGAGTGAGGAGACGCCGCTTGAGCTATTGATA
>JAAHGE010000526.1 GCA_010672635.1 Desertifilum sp. SIO1I2
TCCGACGACCCAATTTGTCGTCGGGTGAAGGTAACTGACCCACAAGGAAAAGTTACTGAGTATAAATATGATGACCTCGGTCGGCTAGTTAAAGTCATTCAAACTCTCAATTCAGGGGAAGTCAACGAGCAGAAACTGGAAACTGAGTACGGCTACGATGAAGGTGGACGCTTGATTTGGCTAGAAGATGCTCAAAACCGTCGCACTAACTATGAATACGACAAAGTCGGTCGTCGAATTACAGTACAGTTGCCAGAAGGTCAGCGCTCTACCACTACCTATGATGCAGTCGGAAACCTCAAAACCGTCACCGACTTCAATCACGAGACCACAACCTACATCTATGACGAGCAAAATCGCCTTCTGTTCAAAGATTTGGAGGACGATGCTGATGTCACTTATGTCTACACTCTCAACGGTCAAATTGCTCAGATCGTTGATGGTCGGGGGACGACAGAATTCAACTATGACCAGCAAGGTCGCTTAATTGCTCGCAAAGACCCTACAGGTTCGTATTTAGCCAGTGGTTTTACAATTGAGTATGACTATGACTTAGGCGGGAATGTTACTCAACTCAGAACTCCAGCAGGGATAGTTAACTACAGCTACGACGAGCAAAATCGTCTCAAGGCTGTAACCGAAGATGGACAGACAACCACCTATCTCTACGATCGCGTCGGCAATCTCAAACAAACCCAATTTCCCAATAGTATAGTCGAACGACGTTTCTATGATGAATTAAACCGTCTGGAGTTATTAGAAACCGTTAGAATTGACCCGGCAACTGGGAATGAGACACGATTAGCTAAGTTTGAGTACACCCTTAATGAGGCAGGTCATCGCACTTCTGTTGCTGAAACCCTGCGCCATCCACTCACTAATCAGTTGGTAGAACGAACGGTTCATTACAAGTATGACGACCTCTATCGCTTGATTGAAGAGCGAGTGATGGGTACAACTCAAACAATAACTTATACCTATGACTTAGTAGGCAATCGTTTGACGAAAACAGATGCTTCAGGGACAACTCAGTATCGCTACAACCAGAATGACCGCTTATTGGAAGAGCAAGTCAATGGTGTTGTTGTCACTTCTTATTCCTATGATGACAATGGCAATACTACTACTCGTACTCAAAACGGTCAGACAACCACCTATGTTTGGGATGACCAGAATCGTTTGGTTGAGGTAGTAACTCCGAGTGGAACGATTGGCTATGCCTACGATGACGATAATATCCGGGTGAGTCAGACGGTTGGTGGGGTGACGACGAGTTACCTGGTGGATAAGAATCAACCCTATGCTCAGGTATTGGCGGAGTATGTCAATGGGAATTTAGAGGCGAGTTATGTCTATGGGTTAGATTTGATTGAGCAGGAGAGGGCAACGGCTGAGTGGTTCTACTTGGTAGATGGGTTGGGAAGTACGAGAAGTTTGACAGATGCCAATGGTGTTGTGACGGATAGTTACACTTATGATGCTTTTGGCAATCTGATTGATTCAGTGGGGGGTACTGAGAATAGTTACTTGTTTGCAGGGGAGCAGTTCGATGAGCAGCTAGAGCAGTATTATCTCAGGCAAAGGTATTACAACTCCAGTATTGGAAGGTTTACTCGACGAGATAGCTATGAGGGCAGACTAAATGAGCCTGTAACACTACATAGGTATCTTTATGGGAATGCCAATCCGATTAGTTTTATAGATCCAAGTGGGCTAACAGGATTAGCAATGGAGCTGTCTGCCAGTTTCTCTATCGAAGCACGATTGGCAGCCACAGCTTATTTGATGGTAACGACCAAATCTTATCAACCTGAACCTCTAGAAGGTTTTGGTGCAGGACCTCGCCCCAATCTACCCAATCATACAGGTCATCTTCCAGATACAAGCTTAGAATCAATACTTGGAAAGCTTATAGGCTTTGGTGCATCTCGGCCTAACTTGCCACGTAATCATACAGGTCATCCAAAAGATAAAAGTCTTGATGATTTAGTTAACTATGTTTTTTCATCAACTTTTAGAGGACCAGCAGCGGGGGGATTCGACTGGGAACATATTATGGATCGTCATGCTCCTTGGGGAAGAGTAGCGCAACAGTCAGGGCGGAAAGATATATTTTATGGACTGACAGAGAAGGAAATTCAAAAAGCTGTTAAGAATGCTTGGAAGAATAGAGAGAAGTTTCAGACACAAGATGATGCGGTCTATGAAGTGAGAAGGATAAGGTATCAAGGAGTAGATCAAGAGTCTGGCTATGTTATAGAAATGTGGTTCAATCAAAATACAAATATTGTGGAGACAGCTTATCCAGTAGAAAAAATTTAATTAAATTTTGCTATATTAAGAAAAAATCAAGGTTTATTAGAAATATATGAACATAGAAGTAAAATTTGAAGGAATAAAGTCAAGTCAATTAATTACCAAGAGTGGACAAGTACTCTTGAAAATTTATTGGGTGAATAATGGTGTTTATTATCCAGATAAAGATTGGATAGACTTTGCATTTGTTATTTTAGGTTGGTGGATCACTACAATATTAAAATTAATAGAAGGACAACAAGAAGGAGAATTTATGTTTATGGATGGTCCTTACTCAATCAAGGCAAAGTATAATTCAAAAACCGGCATAGTAGAGCTTTATCCAAAAGGTATAGACTGTTTATGGAATATTCATATAACTAAAATTATTGAAGAAATAATAAAAGCATTAACCAAAATATCTGAAGAGATAAAAAATGGAAATTTTGAAGACAAAGAGCAATTTTTTGTAAATAAAGGTTTAAAGCTTCTAGAAGAAGCTTTATTGAAAATCAAATCATAAGCGAGTTAAATTATAGTTTAATTAGTAAATATTTACAGCGGTTCCTGCTGTATCTTTGGTAATCCCACAACCTATATTTATGACGAACGGGGGAATAAGTTAACCGAGACCGATGCATTAGGCAACGTGACTCGCTGGACGTATAACAGTCGGGGTCAGGTTTTGAGTGAGACTGATGCGTTGGGCAATGCTGCGACTTATACTTATTCTCCCAGTGGGAATTTATTGTCTACTCAGGATGCGACGGGGAAGGTTACGAAGTTTAGCTACGATTTACGAGGAAATGGGGTGAAATGAGCAACGGTACAGAAAGTTACGCTAAGGCTGAAACGGTTACTGCATAAGCCCGTTAAAATTACTTCCCCAACTCCGATTTCTGGGTTGACTGTCTGTGGCGTTTGACAATATCATTGACCGTTGTCTTGCTAAGGTTGAGAATTTCTGCAATTTTACGGTAAGAATACCCATCACCAACCATCTGCAAAACTTGGGGACCCAACTTATCGGCTTTAATCCTTTGTCCCGGCTGTCTGCCAATTTTCTGACCTCGCGCTTTAGCAGCAGCCACCCCACTCCGCACCCGTTCTCGCAGCAAATCCCGTTCAAATTCAGCCAAGGATGCCATGAGATGGGCAATGAGTCTGCCTTGTGGTGTATTCAAATCAAATTGCAATCCAGTTTGGGCAATTAGGGTATCGGCCGAGATACGTGCAAATTGGGACACGTTGTAAAGTTTTGTAAAGCTAGTTGTCAAAAACCTTGATTTACTGTTGTTTCAGCCTCAACCATTACTTAACCATTTAAATGAAGACATTCCCTAAAAGGGTCATTTTTGGGCAAGTGTCAGGGACAAAAAGAGGTGAAAGCTTGGTTTTACCGTGCAAAAATTCGATTCGCCCAATATCATTTTTGGACAAGTTAGTAAATCAACAAGGGATTGTTTGCAATATTTATTTACAACGCGTCTCTTTTTGCAGGTATCTCGGCGGCTACCCTATCAC
>JAAHGE010000527.1 GCA_010672635.1 Desertifilum sp. SIO1I2
AGCGTGGTGGAACCACACCGAACCCATCCCGAACTCGGAGGTGAAACGCTACTGCGGCGACGATAGTTGGAGGGTTGCCTCCTGCCACAATAGCTCAGTGCCAGGTTCTGACTTCACCACAAACCCCGTCTGATTCAGACGGGGTTTTGTGCTTTGAGCTTCAAAATAAGCAGCAAAAAATTCTCAACTAGTCATTGTTTAGAGGTTTAGAGAAAAGAGTATCAATGTTAAAATCAGTAACAAAGATGAAAAATTAAGGGAAACTGTAGCCGTTATGGGTCGTTTCGGAGTTTTACTACTCAATTTAGGTGGACCAGAGCAACTGGGAGATGTTCGCCCTTTTCTCTTCAATCTGTTCTCCGATCCGGAAATCATTCGTTTACCGTTTCCTTGGTTACAGAGTCCTTTGGCGTGGTTAATCTCAACGTTAAGAGCGCAAAAGTCTCAAGAGAACTACCGTCAAATTGGAGGGGGTTCTCCCTTGCGCCGGATTACAGAAGAACAAGCAAAGGCTTTAGAAGAATGCTTGTCTCGTAAGGGGACTGATGCAAAAGTTTATATTGGAATGCGCTATTGGCATCCTTTTACCGAAGAAGCGATCGCAACTATTAAGCGAGACGGTGTAGAAAAGCTGGTAATTTTGCCGCTGTATCCTCAATTCTCCATCAGTACAAGCGGTTCTAGTTTTCGACTTTTAGAGCAAATCTGGAAAGACGATCCGAGCTTAGAACGCCAAATTGAGCATACAGTTGTTCCTTCTTGGTACAACCGACCGGGTTATGTCCGAGCAATGGCTCAGTTAATTGCTCAACAGCTTAATCAGTTTGAAGAACCCGATCGCGTTCACCTGTTCTTTAGCGCTCATGGGGTTCCGATTAGCTATGTTGAGGAAGCAGGCGATCCTTACCAACAAGAAATTGAGGAATGTACAGCTTTAATCGTACAACACCTGAATCGTCCTAACCCCCACACCTTAGCTTACCAAAGCCGAGTAGGTCCTGTAGAGTGGCTAAAACCTTATACTGAAGATGCTTTAGAAGAATTAGGCGCTCAAGGGGTTAAAGACTTGCTCGTTGTCCCGATCAGCTTCGTCTCCGAACATATTGAGACTTTACAAGAAATTGATATTGAGTATCGAGAGCTTGCAGAACATGCTGGAATTTCTAATTTTAGAAGAGTTCCAGCCCTGAACACTCATTCAGGTTTTATCGAGGATTTAGCCAACCTAGCGATTGAATCCCTTGAATCCCCCAGCTTGCAGCTTTCTGAAGTCATGCATCCGAAAAAGAAAGTGAAGATGTATCCTCAAGAGCGATGGGAATGGGGAATGACTACCGCCGCCGAGGTTTGGAATGGTCGTTTGGCAATGATTGGATTTATTGCTTTAATTGTTGAGTTAATTAGCGGCCGGGGACTCCTGCATTACGTGGGTTTGTTGTAAAACAACCTGAGTATCCCCCAATAAGTTTAATCTGGCTCTTGCTTATATCTGCGCGGGTTCCCTCGTCTGCGGGGATTTCCTTGCTGAACGTACCATTGATACCATTCTTTTGAACTGCGGATTGCTAGCCACAGCAATAATAAGGCAATTAGCCCGCCTTCTTGAGGGGCATCAAAAGCAAATAAAACTAGGACAATACACAGAAAATCTTGAAGCAAGATGGCCCACAATGGCAAACCTCGAAGTCGGTAAAACCATCCGGCTTGCACTAATTGCAAAACCAACGCTAGCAAACTACCAACAAAACCTAGTAAACCCACAAGCCAACCGGGAACCTCAGCGGCTTGGGCGATCGCCATACCCATAATTGCCCCAACAATTGGGCTAAAAACGAGCTGAACAATCTGCAACACGCGTTGGCCGAGCAATTTCTTGGAGGCAAATAGCTCAAACAAAGACCAGCTTACCAGAACGCCAAGCACAACTGGGGGTGGAACTTGGGACAAAACAGGAACGCGCGACCACAGATTCTCGCCATAGAGTAAACCGATCAGCAGTAAAGGTAGAGCTATTCTTAAACCTGCGGCTGCTGAGGCTGAAAGTGCAGCTAAAAGCTCAATCATAGGAAAAACTTGCTTTGTTGAGCTGTGGGATAGAGAGGTTAACAAAAATCTCTTCGTTTCCTACTCTTCCTCAGTGTTATAAAACGGCGATCGCTCAGAACTTAGGCTAGGCTCTCAAGTTGAGTGAAATCCAGCAAGTCAAAATAGAGCGCTTAATTTAAGAAATGGTGCGAGCAAACCGACCCTTCCTTCTACTTTAAAGCAATCTTCTGGTTCCGGTTAATACCCTTGACCCCTAACCAAAGGATAGACAGCTCTACCTCATCCACATCCACCTCAAAGATTTAGTATTTCCGTTCTTGAGGCGCAAATCGAGTGATTGTTACGGGACGATAACTGAGATCGATACCTGCGGGCGAATAATAGGCAAAGGTATGCTTGAGAAAGCCAGGATCGTCTCGTTGAGGGTAGTCTTCGCGGAAATGAGCGCCTCGGCTTTCTTGACGATTTAACGCCGCAGACAGAATAATTTGTCCGACAATCATTAAATTCCGAAGTTCTAGCGCTTCAATAATTTCCGTATTCCAACACTTTCCCCGATCGTCTAGATAAATCTGAGGATACTGTTGTTGCAGGTTTTGGATTTGCGTTAAACCTTCGCTCATCAACCCTTCTGTGCGAAAGACGCCGCAGTATTGCGTCATCGTATCTTGAAATGCTTGGCGCAACTGATGAATCCGACAAGTGCCCGCTTGGTCTAAAAGAGATTGAATTTGCTGGCTGACCTCCGTTAAATAGCGCTGCTCATCTAGGGTTGGGAGTTTGCGATTTTGAACGTAATGGGCGATCGCGCCTCCGGTAAGTTTGCCATAAACCACGCATTCTAACAGAGAATTACTCCCCAAACGATTAGCCCCATGTACCGAAACGCAAGCAGCTTCCCCAGCAGCAAAAAATCCCTCCACTAACCCATCGGGACTGCTGCGGACTTGACCTTGAGTGTTGACCGGAATGCCACCCATCGAGTAATGTACCGTGGGTCGCACAGGCATCGGTTGTTCAACCGCATCAATTCCGACTAGACGGTGTGCTTCTTCCCAACAGAACGGTACGCGAGACATAATCTTCTCGCGACCCATATGACGCAAATCTAAATAGACAAAAGGCCCTCCCGCACTGCCATCCGGGTGAATGCCGCGTCCGGCACGAATTTCCCGCGCGATCGCTCTAGAAGTAATATCCCTCGGTGCCAGTTCCATTCGACTGGGGGCATAACTCGCCATAAAGCGATCGCCCTCCGCATTAATTAAATACGCCCCTTCCCCGCGCACCGCCTCCGAAATCAGAACCCCTACCGGATACAAACCCGTGGGATGAAACTGGACAAACTCCATATCTTCCAACGGGATACCCGCAACGGCTGCCATTGCCAAGCCATCTCCCGTAGAAGCAAAATCATTAGACGTGGTATTAAACACCCGTCCATACCCGCCCGTAGCAAACATCACGGCTTTCGCCCGCACGACTGCCAATTGACCGTCTTGGAGGCGATACATAACAATGCCTTTAGCTTGACCCTCTTCCACAATCAAGCGCAACACGTACCACTCGTCATAAATCTGAACGCCGTAACGCCGCAAATTATTCACCAATTCATGCAAGATTGCGTGACCTGTTTTATCAGCCGCGTAACAGGTGCGATGGTGAGAATGTCCCCCAAAGGCGCGTTGAGCGATACGACCGTCGGGAAGGCGGGAAAATAACACCCCCATGTGTTCCAAGTCGATGACGACGTTCGGTGCTTCTTGGAGA
>JAAHGE010000528.1 GCA_010672635.1 Desertifilum sp. SIO1I2
TGTTTTCTGAAACTTTTGAATTGATTCATTGTCATTAACTCAATTCAAAAGTTTCAGAAAACGCGATCTTGTAACACCACCACCCAAAAGTGCGATCGCGCTCAAATCTTCAATTCAAAAAGGGTTATTTGGGGGAAAACAACCCTTGAATTCTCCCCTCTTCTTGAAAAGCTATTCTATATACAATTATAGACTATATTGACTAAATCATCAATATTTTTCAATCGACCCTTAAAACTTCTGGAAATTTATAAGATCGCCTCGCAAAAGTAAATTCTAGACGTATGATTATCCTGGGTATCCTGAAACGAACAAACTGCAATTCACAATGGATAATGGTGCAATGATGATGAAAGCCCAAGACATTATGTCTACCGAGGTGGTGACTATTCGCGGATCTGCAACTGTAGCAGAGGCCGTCACCTTAATGAAACAGCATAATATCCGCACGCTCATCGTCGAGCGGCGTCATGAAACCGACGCCTATGGAATCGTCACAGAAACCGACATCGTTTACAAAGTCGCAGCCTTCGGCAAAGACCCCAAACAGATTCGCGTTTACGAAATCATGACCAAGCCCTGCATTGTTGTCAATCCCGACCTGGGCGTTGAATATGTCGCCCGCTTATTTGCCAACACCGGCATCCGCAGAGCGCCTGTCATTCGGGGCGAGCTTCTCGGCATTATTTCCGTTACCGATATCTTACAAAAGAGCGACTTTGTAGAACGCCCTAAAAGCGTACTCCTCGAACAGTCCATCCAACAAGCCATTGAAGAAGCGCGTTCCATCTGCGCCAGCAAAGGCGCGAACTCTGCTGAATGCGCTGCCGCCTGGGATGCTGTAGAAGAAATGCAAGCCGAAGCCGCCCACCAACGCGCCGAACGACTTTACAAAACCGCCTTTGAAGTCTATTGCGAGGAAAACCCTGACGCCCCCGAAGCGCGAGTCTACGACAACTAGCACTTTCAAAGAAAGCAACCCCCTCCTTGTTTGAGGAGTAAGTTAAGGGTAGAGCGGATGTCCATTAGACTGGTAGTAGAGGACAATGAGTGTCTAGACGATTTGCGAACTCAGTCAACACCGCAAGTTAACGGTGCATCGTATGCTATCTAATACTGCCTAGTACCGATTGGCGGAAGTTCAAGACGAAACATCTGCTTCGGAGGGAGTCTCAGCTTGTTGATAGCGTGGCTCAATTTTCGCCGTACTCTACTAGCCAGTTTTTTTCGCTAACTTACCTAACCTACTAACTTTGAGGCAAAGCCGATGGATGCGTCAGAAATCCTCAGGCGCTATTCTGCGGGGGAACGGGATTTTTATCAAATTTACCTAAACCGCGCAGACTTGCACCAAGCCAACTTGTGCGAAGCGAATCTTGCTCAGGCGCAATTCCACGAAGTCAATCTGAGCGGTGCCAACTTAGGGGGAGCCAAACTCAAAGAAGGATTTTTGATGGGCACTAACTTAAGCGGTGCCAATCTGATTAGCGCAGATTTAAGCGATAGCTGCTTAAGCGGCGCAAATCTCAGCGAAACCAACCTCCGAGGCGCTAATTTGCGAGATGCAAACCTCAATGAAGCCAACCTCAGCGGTGCTAATCTCAGAGGAGCCAACCTAAAAGGCGCAAGTCTCAGCGGTGCCAAGTTAATTGAGACTTCGTTACAGGGCGCTAATTTAGAAGGTGCAATTCTAGCTCATGCCGTGTTAACGCGAGTCATATTAGACAAAGCCAACTTAACCCACGCCATTCTCAGCGGTGCCTCCCTAGAAGAAGCCACGCTGATTGGAGCCAACTTAAGTCAAACCAATCTCACAGGAGCCTCTCTTCGGCGAGCGAACCTCCGCCAAGCCAGCCTGCGTTCCGCCAACTTGAGCGGCGTCAACCTCCGTTCTGCGGACTTGCGAGAGGCAACCCTATACCGCGCAAATCTTCGTTGGGTCAATCTTCACCAAGCAAACCTGAGCGATGCGGTGTTAATTGATGCCAATTTAAGTCTGGCTAATTTGCAAGATGCTAACTTAACAGGCGCTAACTTAAGCGGTGCCATTATTCCCCAGGGGATGACCCGACCCTAAGCACTAATACTTTCTTTCCTGACTCCTTATTGAAGAAAAACGTCCTATTGTCGGCGAACTGTAGCCTAGAAAACATCTTTCCTGGGGATGAAGCCTTCGAGGGGGTTACTCCTTTAACTTTTATAAAGCAAAGTTCGCACGCTCATCCCAATTCATTCGATAAGGAGCAGCCATAATGAGTTTTAGTCGTCTTCCCAAATTTTTCTTAGTCGGTCTTCTCAGCGTAGGGAGTGCAGTTGCCTTGGCAGCTTGTAACGGCGATACCACCACTACAACTACGACAGACGATGCTCCCACTGCTACCACCACAACTGCACCGACTGACCCCACAGCTACAGGCACGCAAACTGCTCCGGGTACGGATGCAGGAACTCAAGCAGCCACAGATGATAACGTGGTTGAAGTTGCCTCGGCTGAAAATGACCTCAGTACCTTTACCCAAGCAGTGGAAGCCGCCGGTTTAACCGAAACCTTAGCAACCGCAGGTCCTTACACCGTGTTTGCGCCGACAAACCAAGCCTTTGATGCTTTACCCCAAGGAACGCTTGACCAATTGCTCCAACCGGAAAATCGGGAAGTTTTAACCCAAATTCTGAGTTACCATGTGGTTCCCGAACAGTTACCTTCTACTGCAATTTCCTCTGGTAGCGTTGATACGGTTGAAGGTGCGCCTTTGAGCGTTCAGGTTCAGCAAGGAACGAACGAAGTTTTGGTTAATGGTGCAAGAGTGGTTCAAGCTGATGTTCAAGCCAGCAATGGGATCATTCACGTGATTGACCAAGTTGTTCTTCCTCCCGACATCCAAACTACTTTAGACGCTGAAGGTCAACAACCTGCTAACTAGGAAAAACTTGTTCTCAAGCGCGGTTTAACAAGACAATAGGTTTGCAGGGCGAGCATAATATAGCGAGTTTAAGGGGGGTAGAACATGTCTACCCCCCTTGGTGTTTGTCTCTACGCTTTAAACTAAGAGTTCAAAAAAAGCATCCTCAATTTCATAACCTAATATCTGGGTCATGGCTTTGAGGCGAGATTTGCCTTCAATGCCTTGCTGTTGCATCCATTGAGCTAAAACGAAAATTTTGTTCATGACAAAGATTTCTAGCGCTTCTGGGTTAAACTGGATGCCTTCTGTCCGGTTAAATTGGTGGGGAACCAACATCGCGACATACCGCGCGAGTTCTCCGGCTTTCCAGTCCAGCAGAAAGGGTAGCCACGGGTAGGCTGCATCTAAGCGAATAAACCAGAGGCGAATTTCCGGAATCTCTGACAATTCTCGCGGATCTGTTGGATCGCGGGGATAATCGATGGTGAAGGTGAGTTGTTGTTCGGCTGCAAGAATGTCTTGTTTTTGTAACAGTTCCTCGATGGCGGTTTGTGCAGGTGACAAAATCAAGTTATGAATGCACTCAGGATTAAGAGGAATTTCGATCGCCATTAATTCAGTAGGGGGTTTAACTCACTTAACTCTTCAATTGTGACTTGTCTGTTGTCTTTCCTAAAGAGGCAGTGGGGAAATTATGGGAATCGGTCTATAGATAGATGCGGACAGATTACCGAAATCTGAGGTAAAGTGGTAATGAGTTTACTTTAACCGTTTAAAGGAATTTACTTTTGGGTCGCTCAAGTTTAGTTTGTTAAAAATTGCTAGCTATGTATAATCAAACCTCTACAAAACCCATTCGCTCTTTAGAAGATGCGCTAAACCGCTGTCAGATTTTGGA
>JAAHGE010000529.1 GCA_010672635.1 Desertifilum sp. SIO1I2
TCTCCGATATAGTTCAAAATATCGGAGAAGACCGCGATCGCGCTTTAGAAATCATGGCACAACGGGCGGGTGTATCAGTTGCTGAATACCAAGAATATGATGCGGGAACAACGATTTTCAGTCTAGAAGATAACTTGAAAGCTTTTAGCACTGGTAATAATATGACTGCATTACCTTACGCAGCCGAACAAATTAGTACATTTTTAGTCGACTCAGGTCTAATTCAATCTGCACCAGACCTCAATCAACTGTTTGACGATCGCTTTGTTAAAGCCTATCAGGAAAAGCAGCAGAAAAGCTAAGGGTTTAGGTTCGCGGATACTCCAATTCTAGGTTTCACCTCATTATGAATTCTACCCCTGAATCCCTGCAAACTCGTCCGCCTAAAATGTTATCCAAAACCGTCCTTTGGCGGATTTCTGAGGATATTCCTAAACCGCTGGCTTGGACTTTAATGGTACTCTCTATTGCCGTACCTTTTCTCTTGTGGTTAGTTATTTCTAACTCAGGAATTGTCCAACCTCTATTTCTCCCCAGTCCAGCACAAGTTTGGCAAGCAATTCAAACTTTATGGTCAACTGGAGAACTTCCCAAAGATATATTATATAGCCTTTTTCGGGTTTTAAGCGGTTTCTTTCTCGCGGCCCTCTTTTCCATTCCCCTAGGGATTTTAATGGGAACCTTTGCTAGCGTTCGGGCTTTAGTAGAACCGATTATTGGCATTGTACGCTACATGCCCGCACCTGCCTTTATTCCCCTATTAATTCTCTATTTTGGCTTAGGGGAAGTCCCCAAAGTGTTACTCATTGTCATTGGGACTTTTTTCTTCAATACCTTAATGGTGGCGGATGCGGTTAAATTTGTTCCCAAAGATTTAATTGAAACCACCTATACTCTTGGTGGAAAACGCCTGCAAGTTCTTTTGCAAGTCATTACCCCTTACATTCTGCCGAATATTCTTGATGCAGGGCGGGTAAACATGGCTGCATCTTGGAACTTAGTGATTGTTTCCGAATTAGTCGCCGCTACCGAAGGTTTAGGACGACGAATCAGCGTAGCGCAACGTTTTTTAAAAACCGATCAAATTTTCGCAGGTTTAATTGTCATCGGTTTAATTGGTTTAGTCATCGACTTATTGTTTCGCTTGTTACTGCACCTTTCCTGCCGTTGGGCTAATAAGTAGGGTGGGGAGATGGGGGGAAGTTAGTTCCGAGTTCCGAGTTCCGAGTTCTGAGAGGGGAAGAGGATGGGGAAAAGAGTGCTAAGTAGGTTCAAGAGTGCTGAGTTTTAAGTAGGTATCGAGAACAATAGCCGATTTACCTTCATTTCCCTCTTCCCACAACCCCCAACCCCCAACTCCCAATTCCCTCTTCTTTCTCCCATCCTCTGCCCACTCAGCACTCAGCACTCAGCACTTTCTACTCAGCACTGAATTATGCATTTAGAAGTTACTCAACTCTACAAACAGTTTGCGACGAAACGCGGCCCCTTGGTTGCGCTGAAAGATATTAATTTGCACATTGAAGAGGGAGAATTTGTCTGCGCGGTGGGGGCTTCGGGTTCTGGGAAGTCTACGCTGTTGCGGATGATAGCTGGGTTAGAAACGCCGAGTTCTGGCGATGTGCGCGTGGATGGAAGGCGCGTGACAGGGCCGGGAGCCGATCGCGGGATGGTGTTTCAAAGCTATACACTATACCCTTGGATGAATATTGCTGAAAATGTGGGCTTTGGCTTAAAGCTGCAAGGGGTGAGTGCCGCTGAACGAAAACAGCGGGTGGCTTATTATCTAGAGGTAGTTGGCTTATCAAAGTTCGCCCAGGCTTTACCCAAGGAGTTGTCTGGGGGGATGAAGCAGCGGGTTGCGATCGCCAGAGCGTTGGCGTCTCAGCCTAAAATTCTTTTAATGGACGAACCCTTCGGCGCGTTAGATGTACAAACCAAGGAAACCATGCAACAGTTCCTTTTGCAACTGTGGGAACAAACCAAAACCAGTATTCTGATGATTACCCACGATGTTGAGGAGGCGGTTTTCCTATCGCAGCGCATTTACGTGCTAACTTCGCATCCAGGAACGGTGAGAAAGGAAATTGAGATTAGTTTACCCCGCAACCGGACTTACCAAATTAAGCGTCAACCTATCTTTCAAGATTATCGCGATCGCGTTATGGCATACTTGCGAGATGAGGTGGAAGCTGTCGCCCTAGTTTAGCCTTCTCATTTAAACTCAATACACCTGGGTTCGCGATCTGCCAGTCTTCTAGTTTCTCGTGCTTTTCAATGATGCGATCCCATCGGACTAACTGAATTTTATCTAGAATTTCTGGCGATCGATCTGCGAGTTTCATCTGCCCTATCCTCCTATCGGGTGAATTCCGGATTCGCGTTTAGCAAAAACGTTAACCTGGAACTAGAGGGCCGTTGGGGAAACTACGATGCCAGACTTGGGATATGCAATTTTTATCGTTTTTGGATGTATCTGGATTTTGATTGGCGTCGCGGCTGTCATTGCCTTGCTGAAGTCGGATAATCAAAAGATCCAGTTTGGCGAAGCTGGCTTAATCGTCGCTGTACCAATTATTGTGCCTCTGATTTTAGCGCTTGCCTATCAACTGGTGAGGCTGTTGGCTTAGAACATTCGCGATCGCGCTTCCCCCAATTGCAATCCCCCTTGCTAGAGTGGAAAATACCCAACTCGCTTGGAGTTTTGCCCTAATGACTAATGCCGCTTGGAATCCCACATCTCCCTTTGATTTTACCCCCAGTGCGACTCAAGACCGCGACTTAGTTCAACAACTCAGCTTTGTTCCGGGCTTAAAAGAAATCGTGATGTTGCGCCAGGTTCATGCCTTAGAACACGCAACCGTTTGGGTATTGAGCAATCAAACCCCCCCGAATACCGAAGACAATGCTTTAGGGGGAATGTCTACCGATGAGGGATTTTACCTTTACGGTAACGTGAACCCTGCCCAACTGCGCCGCGCCGTCCATACGGCATTAGAACGCATTACCTCTGGAGAATGGAACTTAGCCGTGCATCCGCGCTGTGGGACTAACTTATCTGTGGGAATGCTGCTAGCCGCAGGAGTCGCTGTGGGAACCCATCTGATTTTACCGAAAGGTCCCATTGAGCAATTGCTGGCCCTAGGAGTGGCGGCTACGGCAGCGACACAACTCGCCCCAGACTTGGGAATTTTGGCACAACGTTACATTACTACAGCAATTCCGTTTAACCTGGAGATTGCAGAAATTGCCGCCACACAAGACTTGTGGAGTCGTTCGGCACATTTTGTCCGCGTGCGATGGAGAGAATAGCAACAAAACTTAAAACCCAGACTGTTCAGAGCGTCTCCCTCTTCTAGTACGCTGAAAAGCAACCGATACAAAGGTTAAGTTTACATAAGAAGAACAAAGGAACAGCACTCATGGTTCAACGTGGTTCTAAAGTTCGGATTCTCCGTAAGGAATCTTACTGGTTTCAGGATGTAGGGACGGTTGCGACTGTAGACCAAAGCGGCATCATTTATCCAGTGATTGTGCGTTTTGAGAAAGTTAATTATGCAGGAATTAACACCAACAACTTTGCAGTTGAAGAACTTGTAGAGGTTGAAGCCCCCAAAGGTAAGGCTAAAGTCCCTGCAAGTGCTTCTAGTGGCAAACAAAAAGCCGAACCTGCTCAACGCAGAACGGGTACAGGGACTGAAAGCGGAGAAAAACAATCTGCTTCACCAGACTCACCGGATGCGAACAGACAACCTGTAGAGGGCGATCCCAACCAAGGTACGGAATCTCGCTAAAC
>JAAHGE010000053.1 GCA_010672635.1 Desertifilum sp. SIO1I2
TGCGAATGAGTTAATAGAAAATGCCATGAAATATAGCGATAAAACCGTTAATTTACCCGTAACAATCTCCCTTTATCTGTATGATACAAATGTGATGTTTACGATTGAAAATTATATCGATCGCCCCACCACAGAACGCTATCAAGCCTTTATTAAAGAACTGCTCGCTTCCGATCGCGAGGAGTTATACACCCGCCAATTAGAAAAAGCAGCTTTAGGACAAGGACAGTCTGCAATGGGACTGCTAACCACCATTCAAGACTATTCTGCCCGACTGGGTTGGAAATTCCAAATAGTGCCAGACCAGCCCAATGTGATTTGGGCAACCACAATGGCACAGTTAGAAGTGTAGTAAAAATTACCATCGGGTCAACCGCGATCGCAGGAGTGTTTTGGCGTGGAAATCACAACAGATGACTATCAAGTCGGGTACATCCCGGAAACCGCAACCTTTAAGTATCAAGGATTTCTGCGGTTGAATGGCATGGAAGCCTATCAACCCATTATCGATTTAATGCTCAATCAGATTCAGCCCCACGAAAAGATGACCCTTGATTTACGCGAACTGGAATTCCTCAACAGTTCCGGAATCAGTATGCTATCGATGTTTGTTGTTAAAGTACGCCAGATGGAGAACGTGCAACTGGTTTTATTGGGATCGAATCAAGTGCTTTGGCAAACCAAATCCTTAAAAAACCTGCAACGATTAATGCCCAGCCTTAAACTAGAGTTTTCATAGCAAGAGCGGACTTCCGTGGTAGAACCCCATTCTTCCTCAGAACTCGAATGCCTGCGCCAAGAAGTTGCCCAACTTCAGCAGGCGATCGCCGACTTGGAAATTACCCTCTCAACCACCATCGAACATGGCGACACCATCGAAGCCGAACTATTCGCCGCCAACCAAAAACTCTCCCAAGAAATTGCCGAACGCCAGCGCGCCCAAGCCACCTTACAATCGATCTTAGAAACGGTGACGCGGGACAAAAGCGACTTAGAGCTAATGCTGCAAACCATTACCGAACATGGCGACGCCTTAGAGTACGAACTCTATAACCGCGCCGTCGAGTCGATGCGCCAAAGCGAAGACCAATTTCGCGCGATCGCCGAAGCCACCCCCGTCGCCATCATCCTCGGTCGCCTGCCAGAGGGTACGATCAAATATGCCAACACCATGCTGGCAGAACTCCTCGACCTTGAAGCCCAATCTCTAGTTAACTGCCCGTTTAAAAGCTTCTACCATGACCCAGATGATGCCGAACGCCTCATGCATCAATTCAACCAGAATGGGTTTGTCCGCAATCACGAAATTTTAATCCAAAAAGCCAACGGCAGTACCTTCTGGGCTTCAGCATCCCTCAATCCTTTAATCTTTCAAGGCGAACCCACCCTACTGATTAGCCTATTTGACATCAGCCAGCGCAAACAAGTAGAAGCCGCCCTGCGCGAGTCAGAAGCCCAACTGCGCGAACAAGCCGAATATCTCGAACAATGCGTCGAAGAACGCACCGCCCAACTTCAAGCCGCAGAGGCCGAACTGCGCGGCCTATTTGCAGCCATGACAGAAGTCATCCTTGTCGTCGATCGACAAGGACAAGTGCTAAAAGTCGCCTCCACCAACCCCGATTTGTTATATAAACCCACCGACGAACAACTGGGCAGCACCCTACACGAAGTCTTTCCCACCGCCCAAGCCGATACCTTTTTGGGTCACGTCCAACAGGCCCTCAACCATCAGGAAACCGTCAAGCTAGAATACAGCCTGCACATTCAAAACCGCGAAATGTCGTTTTCTGCCCATATTTCCCCCCTATCGGCAGAAACCGCCATTTGGGTGGCGCGGGATATCACCGAACGCACCCAAGCCGAAACTGCCTTGCGCGAAAGCGAACGCCAACTGCGCCAACAAAACGCCGTCTTGCTCGATCTCGCGGCCAGTCGCGCTCTGAATCAGGGAGATTTTCAAACCGCTATTCAAGAAATTACCGAAGAATGTGCCAGAGCGATCGCCGTAGAACGGGTTAGCGTCTGGTTGCTCGATAAACATCAACAGACCCTCGAATGCGTCGATCTGTTTGAGCAAACCCCCAACCGCCATTCCCAAGGTTTGCAACTGGTTGCCCAAGACTACCCTGCCTATTTCCAAGCCTTGCAAGATGAGCAAAGCATCGCCGCCGCCGATGCCCAAACCGATCCGAGAACCTGCGAATTTACCGAAAACTACCTCAAACCGCTCAATATTGCCGCCATGCTCGATATCCCCGTTCGCCCTGGGGGTCAACTCGTCGGCGTCATTTGCTTTGAACAGATTGATACTCCCCGCCATTGGCGTTTAGAAGAACAAAACTTTGCCCGTTCCATTGCCGATTTAGTGACGCTAGCCCTTGAAGCCAGGGAACGCAAGCGGGCCGAACTTGCCTTACAAAAAGCCGAAGAAAAATATCGCAGTATCTTTGAAAATGCCGCAGAGGGCATCTTTCAAGCCTCTTTAGATAAACGCTACATTAGTGCCAATCCAGCCCTAGCCCAAATTTACGGCTATGATTCCCCGGCTGAATTCCTCGCTGCCATTACCGATTTGTCTGGGCAACTCTACGTTCAACCCCGACGTTGGGACGAACTCACCGCCTATATGGAACGCTTTGATGCGATCTCGGCTTGCGAATCCCAAGTGTATCGCCAAGATGGCACCCCCATTTGGATTTCTGAGAATATTCGGGTGGTTAAAGATACTCAAGGGCAACTGCTGTATTATGAAGGCACCGTTCAAGATATTACGGCTCGTCGGCGGGCTGAAGATGAATTGCACCGCCAGCGCCGCACCACAGAACGCCTGTTACTGAATATCTTGCCGCAAGCGATCGCCGAACGCCTCAAGCAAGGCCCGAAAAATATTGCCGATAGCTTTGCGGAAGTAACGGTGCTGTTTGCCGATATTGTGAACTTTACAGAGCTTTCTTCGCAGATTTCACCGATTGAACTGCTAGAACGGCTCAACCATATCTTCTCTGCCTTCGATCGCTTGGCAGCCCAGTACAGGTTAGAGAAGATTAAAACGATTGGGGATGCCTATATGGTGGTGGGCGGCGTTCCTACCCCGCGCATCGATAGCGCCGAGGCGGTTGCGGATATGGCACTCGCCATGCAAGCCGAGGCGATCGCCCTGAGTCGCGAACTGCAACAACCTTTTGCCTTGCGGATCGGCATGAATACGGGCGCAGTGGTAGCCGGCGTGATTGGCACTAAAAAGTTTAGCTACGATTTATGGGGCGATACCGTCAATGTGGCTTCGCGGATGGAATCTCAAGGAGAACCGGGCAAAATTCAGGTGACTCAAGCGACTTACGCACGCCTTGAGGGGAAATATCGCATGGAAGCGCGAGGGGCGATCGCGATTAAGGGTAAAGGCGAAATGGTGACGTATTGGTTGCTGGGTAAGGAGGAAGACTAAGCCATTAGCCCAGCGATCTTGAAGGGAATTTTGACGATAAATGTGGTGCCTTTCCCTAACGTTGAGTCACAGGTGATGCTGCCCCGATGTTTGTCTTTGATAATTTTGTAGCTGATGGATAATCCTAACCCCGTCCCTTTACCGACTGCTTTGGTGGTATAAAACGGATCGAAGAGGCGTTTTTGTACGTTTTCTGGGATACCGGGGCCATTGTCGCTAATGGCGATCGCCAGCCAATGCTCGTCAAGGGCTTCTGTGCGGATGGTAATGGTCGGTTGAGGGTTATCCGGTTGTTCGTCTAGGGCGTCAATGGCATTGGCTAAAATATTCATGAACACCTGGTTGACTTGTCCGGCGTAGCATTCCACCAGGGGAAGGCTGTCGTATACTTTGACGATCTTAATCTCTGGTCGGTGGGCTTGGGCTTTGAGACGATTTCCTAGAATCAGCAAGGTGCTGTCAATGCCTTCATGTAAATTTGCTGGCTTGCAGTCTGCCTCATCCAAACGCGAGAAAATGCGTAACGACAGGACAATGGAACGAATGCGTTCTGTCCCTACTTTCATGGAATTGAGCAATTTTGCCAGATCGGATTTCACAAATTCAATATCGAGAGATTCTGCTAAGTCCTGAATTTCGGGTGAGGGGTTTTTGACTTGGGTTTGATAGAGTTCGAGCAGTTGCAATAGATCGTTGATGTGCCGCTGGGCATAGTTGACATTGCCGTAGACAAAGTTGATGGGATTATTGACTTCATGGGCAATTCCGGCAACCATCTGACCCAAAGAAGACATTTTTTCGCTGTGAATCAGTTGGGACTGGGTTTCTTGTAATAAACTGAGGGTTTGCTGGAGATGTTGGGTTTGAGATTCTGCAAGCGCTACCGCCTTTTGCAATTCTTGGGTGCGAATGCAAACGCTTTCAATCAGAAAGTTCAAAGATTGAGCAAGGCAGGCGATCTCGTCGTCTCCTGTCACCGGAACGCGAAGTTGAAAGTTGGCTTCGCTGGCGGCTTGTCGGGCGACTTGGGTAATGTTTCCCAAGGGAAAGGCGATCGCGCGCGTGGTGCGATAGGCGACTAAAAGCGCGATCGCTACTGAGCATAAGGCACTTAAGAAGACGATCGATTTTTCTACACCCTGTGCCTCTTCCATGACTTCGCCGCTTTGTGCTTGTTGGGTTTGGGCTATTTTCAGCACTTCGGTGAGTTCGAGGTTTAGACGGTTGAGTTGTCGGTTTTGCTCGCTGGCGGCGATCGCTTCTAAGGTCGCGTGTAGTTCTTCGAGTTCGGCGTCGGTGCTATTATCCCAATCAAACTGTTGGACGCTCAAACCAATAGTCTGAGCATAGGCAGCTAGCGTATTGTAGTAGCCGAGCAGTAAATTTTCTAAGCGTTGCGGATCGGTCGCTAACCAGGAGGGACGACTGGCGATAAACTCCTGAAGGGTCTCCAGAAGCATCTGGACTCGTTGCATTTGCGCTTGCAGTTGCACCGCCTCTGCCTCGATTGAGGGGCGATCGCTCACCAGCGTTGGCATTTGCAACCCGTGCCTCTGGGCGGCGATCGCCCCGTCGCGAAAGTCAAATAGCAAGCGAACTTGCTCGTTGGCATCGGCGAGTTGTTCTAACCCTCGTCCCTGATAATAGTCGGCAACGACCATCCCCAACAAGGTGCCGCAAAAGCCAACGCCAATAGCCACAAGATAGCCATAACCGATTTTTTGATAGATTCGTCCAGCGCGGGACATAACATCTCAGTCATCCAAAAATGAGAACGGATACCCAATACAGAAGATTAGGCGATCGCTCTTGAACCATTACCAAGCTAATCCTCTCTCCTCAGGTTGTCTAATGATTCCACTCGGTATGATTTAATGCTGAATATACAGGTTCATGACTTCTGTAACTGGCATTCTCGATTGCACGCCGAGTGAAAGGGGTGAGGTATAGCCGCGTTCTAGACGATCGGCCCCAACGCAGGCAATCATGGCAGCGTTGTCCGTGCAAAACTTTAAAGGCGGAAAAAGCACCCGGAGGTTGTGCGAATTAGCAGCAGTTTGCAGGTGATGGCGCAAACCGCTATTGGCAGCCACACCTCCCCCCACTGCAATCGTATCTAAACCATAATCGAGGGCGCAGGCGATCGCTCTTTTGGTCAGCGCCTTGGCGACGGTGGCTTGAAAGCTGGCGGCGAGATCGCTAACGGGTAAGTCGGGGGAGGTTTCCTGGAGTTGTTGCACCAAACGCCATACGGCTGTTTTTAAGCCGCTAAAACTAGAATCGTAGGGATGATAGCCGCCACCGGGGAGGGAAATTTTTCCTTCCGGTAGGGGAAACGCCTGGGGGTTGCCCTGTTGGGCGAGGCGATCGATAATGGGCCCGCCGGGATAACTGAGGTTGAGCAGTCGTGCCACTTTGTCAAAGGCTTCCCCGGCTGCATCATCGCGGGTTTGTCCTAAAACGTCATACTGTCCGCTTTGTTTGACGTAAATGAGGCTGGTATGTCCTCCAGAAACCAGCAGGCACAGGAAGGGGGGATTTAAGGTGGGTTCGCTGAGGTAGGAGGCGTAAATATGTCCTTCGAGGTGGTGAATTCCCAAAAAGGGTTTTTGATGCACCATAGAGAGCGTTTTCGCCGCCGTTAAGCCCACCATTAAGGCCCCAACCAAACCGGGCGCGCAGGTGGCGGCGATGCCATCAATGGCAGTCCAGTGGAGATCGGCTTGTTGCAGCGCTTGGGCGATCGCCTCGTTGACGATCTCTAGATGGCGGCGCGAGGCAACTTCCGGCACAACCCCCCCATAGGGCTGATGCACAGCAATCTGTGACGAAATGACGCTACTCAAAACTTGACGATTTTTTACAATTGCTACCGCTGTTTCGTCACAACTTGTTTCAATTGCTAAAACTGTTGCCATTGGCTGGTAATTTGTTGGGATGAGTAAGTTTGCTACCAGTTTTAGCTTAAACTCTACTCGACGAACGATCAAAGATAGGATGGGACGCATCCGAATCTCTACGCTTGTGGAGAGAAAGACTTCCTGTAGGGGAAGTTTGGCTCGCTGAAGCAAGAATCCCTCGCCATTTCGGTCGCGGGGAACGTTCATTCCCTGTCTCAGGAGAGTATAATTGCCTCCCATAGAGCAATTTCAAAAGTCTGTATCCCCAACCTTGGGTTAAGGGTACAAAAAAAATTTGTTTTTCGTAACAAAAGGAAACAATTCAATGCGACGATTGTTGGCTCTAGTTCTTGCGATTACTCTGTGGATTGGTTTCGCACCTTCGGTGTTTGCGGCTCCTTCCAACTTAGTTCCTTGCAGCGAGTCGCCGGCCTTCCAGCAACGGGCGAAAAATGCCCGCAATACCACCGCCGACCCCAAATCCGGTGCTAAACGTTTCGAGCGCTACGCGGAAGCTTACTGCGGTCCGGAAGGTTTACCTCACCTGATTGTTGATGGTCGGTTATCGAGAGCTGGAGATTTCTTAATCCCTAGCTTGCTGTTCCTCTATATTGCTGGCTGGATTGGCTGGGTTGGACGCTCTTACCTGATTGCTGCTCGTAAAAGCGGTAATCCTGAAGAGAAAGAAATCATCATTGATGTGCCAATGGCGCTTCAGTGCGTGGCTCAAGGTCCATTTTGGCCCCTGTTAGCCCTCAAAGACATCACCACGGGTGAACTGTTTGCCAAAGAGGAAGAAGTTCCGGTTTCTCCTCGCTAGTTACCTCAAGTTTGCTGTTGTTTAGGGAGACTCCTTATGCAGTATTTTCTGAAATATTTGTCAACCGCTCCGGTGATTGCTGCCATTTGGTTCACGATCACGGCGGGTATTTTGATTGAGTTCAATCGTTTTTTCCCGGATCTGCTCTTCCATCCGATGCCGTAGCACTTTTTTTGAAATCGCTGTAAATCGTTGTCCGTAATCTGGGTGGTTTTTTGAAACGCTTGCTCTGGTTAGGGTCAAGCGCTTCAAATCCCTAAACGGGTTACGGGCAACGGGCAAAGAGAACGGCTTCGATATTTTTGAGGGCGGTTTCTAGATCGTCGTTAATGACTTGAAAGTCAAATTCGCCTGCGGCGGCAATTTCTTCGGTGGCTCGATCCAAACGAAGCGCGATCGCAGTAGCGGAGTCGCTCGAACGGTTGCGGAGTCGTCGTTCTAGCTCTGACATTGAAGGTGGTAGGATAAACAGCCGCAAAGCCTCCGGAAAGTTGGCGCGGATCTGACGGGCCCCAACGAGTTCAATTTCTAACAGCACCCAGCGCCCTTGGTTAATTTGCGCTTCTACAGGACGGCGCGGAGTCCCGTAAAGATTACCTGCAAATTCAGCCCATTCTAAAAGTTCGTTAGCTGCAATCATTTCTTGAAATTGAGGGCGGGAGACAAAATAATAATGTTTGCCGTCAATTTCACCCGGACGAGGAGTGCGAGTGGTTGCTGAGACTGAAAGATATAAGTCGCGATGGCGCTCTAGGAGCGATCGCACTAGCGTTCCTTTACCAACGCCACTCGGCCCAGTTACAACAATGAGCTTCCCTTTTTTCATATCTCAGTAATAGTGCATTCAAGAGCGAACGCCCGCCCTAAATGGGGGGTTTATCCAGTCTACTCCGAATTCTTTACCCACTTGTTTTGACTTGTTAAACCTCATTACTGATTTCTTTGTGGGCCAGAAATCGATGAGCAACCGTCTCAGGTTGAATGGCGGAGAGAATAATATGACCGGAGTCGATGACAATCACTGCTCGCGTTCGACGACCATAGGTGGCATCAATAAGCTGTCCGCGCTCTCGCGCATCGCTAATGATTCGCTTAATGGGAGCCGACTCTGGAGACACGATGGCAATGACTCGGCTGGCAGAGACGATATTGCCAAAACCAATATTGATAAGCTTGATATCCATGATGAAGCCCTGACCTTACCGAGTTCAACAGCTTCCCAGCCTTAAATTCAATGTTATCTACAAAAATTGGCTAAAGTGCTTTAATTTTGCCTAAGTTTCTTAAGATTCTACAAATTTCTTCCCTTGCTTCTGGATCGGCCCTGGGATTGGCGATCGCTCCGTACAATTACTAGATACGCTTTGCCAAAGTGCGATCGCTCTGATGAAGACTTCGGAGTAAACGTTAAAGTTATTGTAAAGTTTTCGGTGATTCTCTAGGCAACTCTACCATTCCTTGTTTCACTTTTAAGTGAAATCACATAAAAAATAGGCCGTAGGGTGCTATGATAAAAAACCTAAGATTTGTCTACCCCGTTTTGCTGGCAACTTTGGGAGTAACCTTTGCGCCCGCTACTGCCAACGCCATTAGTTTTATTCCCCGTTCAGACCTAACCGACAGCCAGTTTCAGCAACTAATTGACAGCGGTAAATTTACAGAAACTTTTGTTGCTCAAGGGCGGATCGGCAATAATGCCCTAAATGGAACTCAAGAATTTGACCTGCTTGACGCTGATAATAACCTGTTACCCGTTGCCCAAGGTCAGCGTATCTGGGAAACGGGCGAAGCGGTTGATTTTACCCTAGAGTATACTGGTAGCCTTGTTAACTATTGGCTCGGTGGAGAATTACTCAGCAGCGATATCTTTAGCGCACCATTTACAGATATTTTTCTGCGAACCCGCGCAACTGGGGATACTGTTGTGGTGATGTTGAGCGACTTGTTTTTAAACGGGATTGAAATTCCAGGACTGATTTCGGCAAGCTCAGGCAATGCTAACGAGATCGACTATCTGCAAATTACAGATATCCCTGATATCTTTACGTTAGTGGGTAAAGCCACCTTAGCTTGGGCAAACGATCCGCCGGAGAACTCTCAACTGGCTTATCAAATTAAAGTTGGACGCATTAACCCTGACGATCCAGAAACCGTACCCGAACCGAGCTTGGTACTCAGTTTAGCAGGAGGCGCAGCCCTGATGAGCTTCAGGAAACTCAAACGGAAATCTGGCAGCCATAGCAAAGTGCTGTAGCTTACACAACCTCGCAGCAGTGTTAAAACCGAGAGAGTCTCAGCCTTTGAGCAGTTCACCTCTGTCCTAACCTTACTGAGTACAGCTATAGAAAACCTTAACTTGAGATTCTGCAAGCCAAGTGCGATCGCATTTGGCTTTTTGGTTTTTAAAGATACAGCGAAATCCGACTCAATCCAACTTTGGGCTTTTGCCAGAGTTCTCCCCGTTGCGGTTGCTAGCCTCTATCCTTTTGAACCCCAACGTCCCAGAACAATTCTCGCGTAAAGTTTGAATGAATTCAGCAGTTTCACACTGGGCAATTGAGGCAAGATCCGTTTAGCTAGTAATAGAAACAGGTATGAATCTACACTTGAATCGCGCCGACTCATCTCAGTATTTTTACGGTTCTTTGGATTTATGAAACTCAACAAACTTGCATTTTCTCTAGCGCTGGCAACTTTAGGATTTGTATCGGTTCCTGCGGCGGCTCAAGCCTTTACCCTCAGCAGTTCGCCAAGTTTCACTGATACTGAATTCAGAACTTTACTCGAAACCGGAGAGTTTACAGAACTGTTTGTTGCTGAAAGTCGGATGGGGAATAATAATAACAGTGGCGATCGCGAACTTGGCATTAACGACGCTGCCTTTGCACCCGTCGCTCAAGGACATCGCACTTGGCAAAGCGGTACGCCTGTAGATTTTATTCTAGAATATACAGGCAACCTCGTTAACTACATTGTCGGCGGTCAAACCCTGAGCAGCACCGCATTTAGCGGTCCTGTCAGTGATATTTTCCTCCGCACCCGTGCAGCCACCCGCAAAGATGCTCAAGGGAATATCACCTCTCAATCTTCAATGCAGTTAACCAACTTGCTGTTAAATGGCAAGAGTTTGGGTTCTCTCCTCTCGTCCACCTATGACAGCCTCCTCAATAGCGATGTTGATTATCTGCGAGTCAGCGGGTTAACCGGACCATTTACCCTGACAGGTACTTCAATTATGAGTTGGACGGGAACCAGACCGACGGGTTCTAACTTGGCTTATCAAATTAAAGTGGGAACTTCTCCGCAAACTGAATCAGTTCCCGAACCCGGAATGGTTCTCGCTTTAGGCTTGGGTGCAGGTGCGATCGCGACTCGCAAGCGCAAACAGTCCCAAACTGCAAGCTAGCAACGCGCCAGTTGAGTCGTGAAAAGTAAGGTAAAGGTGTTCTTACAAGGGTAGAGGTTAGTCTTTACCCTTTTTTATTGGTCACGATTAGATAATGACAAGCACTCTTGAGATAGATCGAGGGAGCTTTCTCAGTAGAATTTAACTCAATAAGGTAGCTTATGAGCGAGTTTTCAGACTGGTTTGAGTCAGTCAGGGGTAATAATACTACACTCGCAAGGTGTAGCCCCATTGAAGCATAGAACAGCCCTGCCTCTACCAGGGGTTGCCAATGAGGGTGAAAGCAGACCAAAAATAAGGATGAGAGAGGTTTTCTTGCTCGCTTAACAGCGTTGAGGGAAGAGGAACCGTACCAAGTCCGGGAATTTGCAATTGATTTTCTTCGACTCGGACTTGGCCTTCAATCATAGCCACTTGGGTGCGTCTAAGCGCTTCGGCTTTAGTTGGGGCCGTTTTCAGTTGGGTGTAAAAGTCCGACATCAAACCCAAAGTTCCCTCATCGGAAACATACCACAAACTGGCCAAAGCCGATTTTGCCCCAGACTGAACTGCGAAACCGCCAAAACCGAGTTCGGCTTGTTCGTCTCCTAACGCAGTCCGACAGGCGCTTAACACCACCAAATGCACGGGAGGATTTGCCCAACCGAGTTGGCGCATTTGATCGAGTTGCAGTCGCTCATCCCAAAGTTGAATATAGGAGTTGCTAGGCGCACCTGCTCGAAATTCGCCATGCGTGGCGAGGTGAACGATACCATAGGGTCGGCGCGATCGCGCGGCTTTGAGGTTACTTAAAGTAAAAGCTTGGTTTAAGAAACTCTCTCCCGGCCATTCTTGAACGATCGTTTTGACTTCGGTGGGGACAGCCGGTAAAGGACTTTGATTGGTAAATTCCGATGAACCCATTGCCAAAACTTGGGTCTGTTTGATATCGACATAGCGCGTATCGACTAAGCTCAAACTGGGCATTAAGCCAACGCTGTATTCTTGGACGAGAAATTGTTCGCCACTGTGGAACGCTGCAAGGGGAGTCGAACGCAAGCCGACATCGAGAATAAACACCAGATTGTCAATTTCTCGCTCTTCTAGGTCGGGTTTGAGGGGGGCAACAATCCAACCATACAACCTCTGAGCGGTGGGGAGATAGGTGTTGCTATTAATCCGTCGGGGGTTGGTGACTTCAGATTTAAAGTTATTGGCAATTTGGATAACTTGCGATCGCGTTACGCCAGCCAGACGTTTGCGAACCGGGGGGCCATTGCGAGTAATCATCAACAACTCTAATTCATCGTTGGGGCTAGCAATTAGGCTGCGTCCGCTTGGATCGGTATTAGCACCTGGCGTAGCGGCGAGGAAGTTAACGTAGACGATGGCGGGTTTGACGCCGGTGTCTTTTTCAATTTCGCTGAGAATTTCCCGCGCTTCGGTAAGCGATCGCACTTCGGTACTGGGGAAAGCAAGCTGGAGATAATTCACGTACTCTTGGGTGATGGAAGCTTCGCGCGATCGCACCAACAAATCAAGCTCAAACTCAGTCAAGGTGCTGAGATCGGGTAAATCTCGTAAAGGGATTTCTTCAGCTTGTAAGTCTCGCCCTAGCTGAATCTGCGTTTCCCTGGGGATGCTGATGGGTTCTGGTGTCGGGGCTGGCGTCGGAATGGGGGTGGGGGTAGGTGCTGGGGTTGGAACCGGAGTCGGTGTGGGAGTTGGTGCTGGTGTCGGAATGGGGGTGGGGGTAGGTGCTGGCGTTGGAACTGGAGTCGGAACGGGTGTCGGAACGGGTGTTGGCGTCGGTGTCGGAACGGGTGTGGGTGTCGGCGTGGGTATGGGTCTAGGCGTGGGCGTCGGTGTGGGAGTTGGCGTCGGTGTCGGCGTCGGTGCTGGCGATCCCGTCACGCGAATTTGCCCTTGCTCAAAACAGATACCCTCAATACAGGGAAAAACGCCCGATGCTAGGGTATCTGTTCCGGTGGTCATTAGCCCTTCAGTGCGGCTGATTGGATCGGGAGAGGGGGTTTCAGGTTCTTCTGCGACAAAGAAGAAGGGTTGTCCTTGGATAATTGAAATATTGCCACCTCCAGAGGGCCCGGCGGTGGAAATACTGGCATCGACGCCATTGCGATCGCTAAAGGTGCTTAAGGCTTGAAAGGTTGCCTCAGATTGGATGGAAACAAACCCCCCAGTTCCGGTAATCGCATTAGGACTGGCCCCCCCTTGAGTATTAATCCAATCTACAATTACATCGCCTTCTGGATCGAGGGTGACATTTCCCCCATTGCCAAACTGAGAGCTAGAGTTAATTTGACCTGCTGTAATCGAAATTTGGGCGAGAAGTTGAATTTCTCCGCCTTGGGTAATCTCTCCGTCACCAGAACTGCTACTGTCTAAATTGCCAGTGGCGATCGCACCAGCTAAACCGTCAGAGATTCCTGTCAGGAAGATGTTTCCCCCAAGTTCAGAGGCTGAAGTATTGATATTTCCGGTAGAAATATCGCCCGATGCTTCGAGTCTGACGTTTCTCCCATCTCCGTTGGGGTTGCTGGCGTCAATATCGGTAACGGTCAAATTACCATTGAGCGATCGCAACAGTAAATCGCCTCCCAACCCTTGCAGATCGATTAAACCTGTTACCTCAATGTCATTGGGTGCTTCTAAGGTGACTTCTCCCCCATTCGGAGCAACAGAACGCGCTCTCAAATTCCCTTGAATGCGGATACTATCATCGCTGGAAATATTAATTGCGCCGTTTCCGAAAAGACTGCCATCGGTAATGATATCGCCTGTGGTGACGGAACCCAAAGCATCGATAAAAATGGCACCCGGAACGCTAGAAGCTGTATTTAATATTCCGGCGCTGGTATCGATCGTACCGCTGCTAATTAAACGTAGCGTTCTCCCGGTGCCTAACAAACTAACCAGATCGATATTGCCTGTCGTAATTCTCCCAGCATCCAGCGTTAAGTCATCAGTACCTGTTAATCTAAAGCCAGTCGTATCGATCGAACCCAAGGGCGATCGCAATACCGTTGCATCTGGAAAGGTTAGATCGCTAGCTACTGTCATCGCACCGCTACTGTTAGCTCGTCCAATGGTGAGGCGAATTAAATTAGCAGTCGCTAAAGCACTCAAATCCGAACTATCAATATCTAAAGCCGCAGTTGGCGCTATGGGATTTCCACCCAGCACCATATTTTGACCTTCTGAAAAAGGCTGAAGGATTAAATCAATATTGTTACCAGAACTTGTCACCGAACCGCGAAAATCAATTTCATCTGCGGTGAAGAAGACTGTCACCGCGCTTGAAGGTAACTCAACGCCCCCATTAAAGGTTAAACTGTCGCTACTCCTAATTTCTTGAGAACCCGTACCGGCTAGACGAGTTTGTCCATTTACTATGAGTTGAGAGAGCAATTCTCCCGAACCCACTGAAGCCGCAAAGGTGACGGTTCCGCTCGTTCCCGTATTAATTGTTAATTGGCGATCGCCGTTAACTGTTCCTTCAAAACTCACATCGCCATCTGTCAAGCCCCCCGGCATGCCGGCGACCGGCCGTACCCAGATCCGTACCCGCGCCGGCCAACCCGTGCAGTTCGACGTGATCGAACTCGCCAGTGCGGCCATGACAGGCAAGGCGAAAGCGACCCTGAA
>JAAHGE010000530.1 GCA_010672635.1 Desertifilum sp. SIO1I2
CACTCGCGATCTAAGGCATCGCGGAAGATGAAATCGAGTTTGGGGCCATAAAAGGCGGCTTCGCCAATGCCCTCAAAATGTTCCATCCCCAAGGTTTCCACCGCCCGACGAATTGCGCTTTGGGCCTTATCCCAAGCCTCATCGGAACCGATGTATTTATCCTTCAACTCCGGATCGCGGAAACTCAACCGCGCCCTAAAGTTACTTAAACGCAGCGTCTTAAACACCGAGAGGGTTAAGTCCACCACATTCATAAATTCCTCATCTAGCTGTTCCGGTGTCACGAACAGGTGCGAGTCATCTTGGGTAAAGCCGCGTACCCGCGTTAACCCCCCCAGTTCTCCCGATTGTTCGTAGCGGTAAACAGTGCCAAATTCAGCTAGGCGCATGGGTAACTCGCGATAGGAACGCAAGTCGCTTTGATAGATTTGGATGTGGAAGGGGCAGTTCATCGCCTTGAGGACAAAGCCTTCCTCTTCCGATTCGCCCATCATGGGAAACAGGTCATCTTTATATTTTTGCCAGTGACCTGATTTTTTGAATAACTCAACTCTGCCCACATGAGGCGAGACGACTTGCTGATAGCCGCGTTTAACTTGTTCTTGTTTGAGGAACTCTTCTAGCAACTGGCGGATGGTGGTGCCTTTGGGCGTCCACAGGGGCAAACCGGGCCCAACGAGATCGGAGAAGACAAATAAACCCAGTTCTTTGCCTAATTTGCGGTGATCGCGCTTGATGGCTTCTTCTTTGCGTCGCTTGTATTCTGCGAGTTGTTCGGGGGTTTCCCAAGCGGTGCCATAGATGCGCTGAAGTTGGGCTTTGGTGGCATCTCCACGCCAATAAGCCCCGGCGACGCTTTCAATGTCGAAGGCTTTGGGGTGCAGTTCTCCGGTATTTTCTAAGTGGGGGCCGGCGCACAAATCCCACCATTCTTCGCCGAGATGGTAGATGGTGATGGGTTCGGTTTTGATGTCGTCGAGGATTTCGAGTTTGTAGGGTTCTTTAAGTTGTTCGATGCGCTGTTTGGCTTCCTCGCGGCTGACTTCTTCGCGAATGACCGGCAGTTTGCGGTTAACGATTTTGATCATCTCTTTTTTGATCGCCTTCAGGTCTTTTTCGCTGAAGGGTTCGGGATGATCGAAGTCGTAATAAAAGCCGTTTTCAATCCAGGGGCCAATTGTCACCTGTGCTTTGGGAAACAGCTTTTGCACCGCCATTGCCATTATGTGAGAGGTTGTGTGACGGATTTTTTTGAGGGTTTCCGATTCACTGGTACGAGGAAGATGAATTTGGGCAGTTGGCTGTTGGACTTCTTGGAGTTCGGAAGCGGGCATGGGTTGTTTCACTTATTCCAGAGACTATGGTCTAGGTGACTTTGTATCCTGACGCAGCACTAGGGATAGCACTACGGTTTGGGAAAGGCGAAAAGCAGCAAGCTGAATTTGATGAGCGAAGGCTGAGGGGTTTGACTCAGCAGTCCGCCATAGCTCTATCTTACCGAGTTGAGGAGGTTCCTGTTGAGGCGATCGAAAATAAAGAAATTTCAGGCAAAATGTAACAAAACGTAAATCAGGTTAAGATTATGAGATAAGCTTAGTCATTCGTTTTAGTTTGATGTTTAACTCGAATCCGCCTGACCCAGAGCTACTGAAGTCGGTATTGCAACCTCTGCTTGAAGATTTTCAGTATTGGTTTGCGCGATCGCGTTCTATGCTAGAAACTCAGGAAATCTCTTTTCTGAGCGACACAGAACAAACCAACTTGCTAGAGCGAGTTAAACAGGCACAAGGGGAAGTCAGTGCAGCGCAAATGCTGTTCAAGGCAACTCAGGGTCAAGTTGGCATTGAAACTGCAACATTGATGCCTTGGCACCAACTGGTAACGGAATGCTGGCAAGTGGCGATGCGATGTCGGCAAGAACAAGCGACTCGCATTCAACAGCCGTAGTTAGTCTCCCTCCTGAAGGCGAGATGATGCAGAGTCAAAACTGTTACGATGCGTCCATTGCCTGGGTTTATGGGTTGCTCATATTTGTGAATAACACTCTGGTTTGGAGGAACCTTTTATGTTACACCTGCTCTATATTTTGGCATTTTCCGTTCTCGCCATTTTAGCGGTTGGCAACTTGATTCGCAGTTTGCTCACCCTGGGGTTGGAATCAACGCGCAGTTATCCTGCACCATCGGGTTTCTCAGGAATGGGTCAAAATGCTTATGGGAATGGTTCGGTTCTCTCTCGCCGTCCCGTTCCCCATCCTGAGTTTTTGGATGAAACGGGGAATGTCATTAATGAACCTTTACTGATTATGCGCTCGATTACAGTAGAAGATGCTCGCGAACAATTAGATGCGCTTTACAATTCGTCTCCGAATACGCCAACTAACGATCGCCGCGAAGAGTCATAGACTGTTTTCAGGGATTTGATTGGCAAATCCCCTCCTGTCGAGATTTAATTTTTGATTGGTTCAGAATATCGTTTTTTAACAAATGGTTCAGCAGATATAAAAATCCGCTTTGAGAGAGGTTCGCTCAAAACCTCTCTCTATTCTTGTTTTAGGCGATGCGAAACAGAGGATTGACTTTTAAAATTTCTGGATCGAAACTTTGCGCCCAGTTCACAAAGGCTTCTGTCATGAGGTTCCGTTCTTTGACACGCACTAATAAGGCGGTGTATTGACTTCTTTGTTTGACAATTACGGCACTATACCCTTTAGAGTGGATGGTAGCATGGTGAAAACCTTCGAGTTGGAGAGAAGACATTAAGAGCGATCGCAGACCCAAGGCTTGGAAAATGGTCTGCACCCAACTCATGTTATTGATTTCCTCTGCAATTAAATATTCTCTCGGTAAGCCGTTCAAGTCAAAAATTGCAGCACCGACAACAAAGTCTGTATAAGATCCCCCAGAGGCAGGAGAGAAAGAAGTCTCAGAGTTTGGATCGGGCGACATAGGAAACTCGGATGGAAGGTGCGATAACTCAGAGTGAGGGGATAAGCAAATCACTGAAACCTCTGGGAATTCGTACACCCAGTTATGGTTAGCTAGTTCGCTAGCCTGAGTCCCTACAAGAACAATCTTTAAGTTGGGGTAGAGGTTCTGCACGCGCCAACACAGGGATTGAGTTTGTTTGTGTAGCAGTTCTACATCCAACACTAATACATCAATAGCGCGATCGCACAGACCCTTCACCAACTCCAACTCGTTTGGGTAAACCCAACAATCCGCTTTGCTTGACCCCAAAATCGAGGGTAAACAGCTTGGATCTAATCGACTAGACGCCAAAATTGCTTGCAGGTTGTGAGTGGGGTTGATTAAATGAGTCAAAGGTTTAGTCAATTGCTATCTCCTTTTTATTATTGCTGGATTCAACGCGGATCGATTAGAATAACTGCGATCGCCTGAAGCTTTTAACCTGAGAGACGCCCATCATTTACTGAGTCTGCTATGTTCATAGATTAATTCTAAAAAGCTTATAAATTTTTTTCGACCGTACATTTAACACAGGTTGAGCTTCAACAATTTTGAGAATGTTTTAACTTCATTGTGTATTTTTGCTGAGAGCGGTTAAAGATTTTATCGATCCTAACCGACCCTCAGAAGTTTTTCTGAGCTTAATCCTCTTAAAAGGTCGATCTCGTCTGTGCGGATACTTTAAACTGTGTGTAGCTCAAAGTCAGACCTGTCAAAATGAAGCATCTATCGCGGTTAGAAATTGCTGAAGCGATCGCCCTTCTCCTCGCAATCTTGGGATTAATTGCGACCTCAATTACCCAACAGCTCTTTTATAGTCTGG
>JAAHGE010000531.1 GCA_010672635.1 Desertifilum sp. SIO1I2
AAATAGGAGATTATTTCCGCCTCCAGCAATGAGGGTATCGTTACCTTGGTTGCCGTAAAGAACGTCATTACCGGAACCACCCACGACAGAATCATTACCTTGATCGCCAAACAGGACATTATTTCCTGCACCCGCAATCAGCGTATCAAATCCCTTACCGCCATAGATGGTATCGTTACCCGTACCGCCAAGAATCGAATCATTCCCTTGGTTGCCCTGTAAGAGATTATTACCGGCTACCCCTTGAATCGTATCGTCTCCTTGCAGACCAGAGATCGTCTCGCTACCTCCAGTTCCCACTAAGAAATCATTTCCCAGAGTCGGAACATTACCAGGGGGAGTCGGAGTGGGAGTCGGAGTGGGAGTTGGCGGTACAATGGGAGGAACCGGCGAGGGAACTGGACGTGGCGATGGCGTCGGAGATGGACCAGGGGTAGGAGTAGGAGTGGGGGTACCCGGCCCAAAGCTTTGCAGAATCTGCTCGCCCGTTAAGTTATCCAAAACAGGAATAAATCCTGCTCCTGCTGCCGTACCTTCTGCTGAGTCAAAGAAGTTAGCAATGACGAGATCGGTCGCTGGGTTGACAACCCCATCTCCATTCAAGTCAATGACTAAATTTGCACCCTCTCGTAGAACCCCTGTAGTTCCTGCGGGTAAAGTATCCTCCAAGGATAACGTGACACCCAGAATCTCTAGATTATCGTTACCTGCTGTATCGTCAATGAAGGTTCCAGCCGCGTTAGTCGCATTCAGGATGTAAGTATCATCACCCGCACCACCTCGGAGAGTGACACCGGGTCCTCCTCCTGTGATGGTGTCGTTTCCTGTACCGCCTTCAATCACTTCAAAGCCTTGAATGGAGTCGGTGAAACCATCGCCTACGACATTCGAGGCGGCAAGATTAATTTGCAGCCCAGTAGTAAGAGCCGCATAGGATAGGGTATCGGTTCCCTCACCCCCAATTAGCGTCGCACTGGTTGCCGTGCCAACAACGGAGTCATTACCGCTTCCGCCCTCAACATAAGTCCCGTTGAGAAGCGTGTCGTTTCCGGTTCCCCCGATGAGCGTGTTGTTACCCGCACCCCCATCTAACAGGTTATTACCGTCTCCACCAACCAGCGAATCATTCCCTTCATTACCGCTTAAGGTATCATTACCAGAGCCACCGACCAGGGTATCATCCCCGTCTCCACCGGTTAGGGAGTTATTGCCTTCTCCACCCACGAGGCTATCATTACCTAGACCGCCGATGACGGTATCATTATCTGTCCCGCCGATTATGGTGTCGTTTCCTTCTTCGCCATCGAGGAGATTTTGACCGCCAACTCCAGCAATCAAATCATCACCGCCATAACCAAACAGCGTTTCAGAGGCGGCACTGCCTAAAATCGTATCGTTCTGTTCAGTCCCTTCAATGACTTCAATGCTGCTGAGGGTTTGGGTGAAGGTACCAATTCTGAGTTGACTTAGGCTGAGATCGGCATTAATAGGAAGATTGGCACCCGCAATCGTGTCATTATCGAAAGACAGGGTATCATTGCCCGTGCCTCCCAGGATGATGCGGTTGGCAGCTTCTCCAACAAAGTAATCGTTACCAGCTCCCCCATCCATGAAGGAGCCTCCTACGATGCTGTCATCACCAGCACCGCCCAGAAGGGTTTCAATTCCTGTCCCTGCTAGCGTATCATTACCGCTCGAACCCACAACCGCTTGGATGTTTCTTAAGGTATGGGTTACACCGCCACCTGTGACTGTACCCGTAAACTGAGGGACTGGAGGGGTTGCAGCAGGATTGGCAGGCGTAAATGTAACAACAACGCCGTCGGTTAAGTTGGCATAATTCGCATAGTTGAATCCACCAGCACCATCTAGCGTACTGTTGCCAGCACCCGCCGCCAGAGTATCGTTAGCACCTCCACCTAGGAGAGAGTTATTACCCACTCCGCCATCAATAAAGTTATTACCGCCGATGCCTAAAATCGTGTCATTGTCTGCATCACCGAAGAGAGAGTCATTACCGCCTCCACCTTGAATGAAGTCATTGCCTTGACCCCCTTGAATGGTGTTATCGCCTCCTCCTGCCAGGAGTGAGTCATCGTTAGCACCCCCATTAATGAAGTCGCTATTGGCACCCCCCTGGATAGTGTCGTTTCCGGCACCGCCAAGCAGGGTATTCAGTCCAGATTCACCAAAGATGAGATCGTTACCCTCTTCACCGTCAATATAGTCTTGACCCGATCCAGCAAAGAGGGTGTCGTTTCCTGTACCTCCCAGGATCAGGTCGTCACCCGTTTCTCCAAATAACTGGTTATTTCCGCCAGTACCGATGAGGGTATCGGTGCCATCTCCTCCTAAGATCGTGTCGTTTCCTGTGCCGCCTACCAGGGAATCATCGTTCCCGCGACCTTCAAGCCGATTGTTTCCGCCAACTCCCAAAAGAGTATCTTGACCAGCTCCTCCAAAAATTTGATTATTTTGGTCGGCTTGACCCGATATCAAAGTATCTTGATCGCTAGGTGCCACAACGGGTGGTAATAGTCCCATAATCGTTTTCCTTCACTCCTAAAAATATTCACCGAGACGCTAATGGGCTTTAAAGTTTGTAGTTTACAATGGGTTGCTTGCTCGTTGGTTAATTAGGGCTAATCTCAATAGCTTTGAAAGCGCGGCGGTTAGCCCTGGTTAAAGTTAACCCAAAATTTGCTGAAGTTGCGAGCAGGGGAGGTTTTTCGGTTGAGGTCGATCCTCCGAAGCGAATGTTTGAAACTATAATGCCCATTCCCAGAGGAATTTCTAGCAGATGGCGGCTAAATTTCTGGGAAGTGGTAGAACCCTGAGTTTGGGTTTGCCCCTGAATGAATTGCTTTTAGTGCCGACTTCCCAATTGAATGGCTTGTGTTTTTAACTGCTGTGCGCTCTGGGCAGGTTCAGAACAACTGAGTCCTTGACACACTAATCCTACAGCACCTTGAGGTAAGTTCGTTTCGACTTTGAAGACGGCGGTGGGGAGGTACTGGCGGCTGAGGGTAGCGATCTGGTCTGGAGTGGTGCGGATTAGGGTATGATTGCGGTACCAGTCGAGGGCGCTAAACAGGCTGGGGCAGGCTTGGGGAGATTGGTTCATTAAGCTGCTGAACACTTCTAGGGCTTGTTCGGCGCGGTCTAGATATTCGAGGTTTTCGGTAAGGAGGGCGAGACGGACGAGGTTGGCGATCGCAATTCCGTTAGCTGCTGGGGTGGCATTATCCACATAACTGCGTTCGCGAATTAACAGATCTCCGCTGGCATCGCTGGCCGTGTTATAGTATCCGCCTAATTCCACGCTCCAAAGAAATTCATCAAATTCAGCTTGAAAACTCACGGCTTGGGCAAGCCAGTCAATTTTAGATGAATCGGCAATTAGGGTTGCTTGCTGTAAGTCAATTAAAGCTTTAATCCATAGGGCATAGTCTTCAGACTGCGCCGGAATGCTCGCAACTCCCTGATAGTTCAAGCGATGGAAGCGTCCGTTTGGGCGTTGATTATCTAAAATAAACTGAGCGGCTTGGGCAGCCCGTTCTAAATAGCGAGAATCTGCAAAAACGGTAGCGGCTCTGGCTAAACCGGAAATCATTAAACTGTTCCACGCCACAATCATTTTAGGATCGGTAACAGGAGGAATGCGCCCCGGCCATTGCGTTGTTTTGGCTTGGTGATTGTTAAAGGCGGGTGGAAAGGGGGTTTCATCTGCAACAGAACGCCCATACCGTACGGTGAATAATTGAGCTACAGCAGATTGCGCGAGGTCTG
>JAAHGE010000532.1 GCA_010672635.1 Desertifilum sp. SIO1I2
CTCGCTGGCGATGCTTATTTAAGAAATGCCAATCTCAGTAATGCCAATCTGAGTAACGCTAATTTAGAGAACGCCGATTTAAGTAACGCTGACATCACAGGTGCAAACCTAGAAGGCGCACAGCTTACCGGGGCAATTATGCCAGAGGGTGCCGTGCAGAATTCTAATTAAACAGGATAGGGGGTGGGAGTTAGGACATCTACTCAAAATAGAGTTCCGCTAGAACGTCCTCCCCTGAACGCGAAGTAACGTGAAGATTTCGGGTGTAGTGTTATAGGTTAGCGATCCCAGGGCATCCTAAACAATGACCTGAATCATCTATAGAATGGCAGATATGCGGAGAAGAAAACTGTTCGCGAGCCTGCTTTTGAGCCTTCTCACCCTCACCTTAACGGTCAGTTGCCGCAGCCCCCAGGCGACTCCTCCCCCAACTCCAGTGGGAACAACCTCCCTAAAAGTCGCGATGATTTTAGATAGTTCCCATACCGATAAAAGCTGGAGTCAAGGCGGATATGAAGGTCTAAAACTCATCGAAAGCCAATACGGGGCGCAAATTGACTTTCAAGAAGGCATACATGGGGACGAAAAGAGCATCGAAGCCCTACGCAGCTATGCCGAACAAGGCTATGACCTGATTATTGCCCATAGTGGCGGGTATATTGCCGCCGCCGAAACCGTTGCCAAAGACTTTCCGAATACCAAATTTGCGGTTGTCTCCACCTATGCGGGAAACAACCAAAACTTGGGGGCGGTTGGCTTTCGTTCTGGTGAAGTCGGCTATTTAACGGGGTATCTGGCGGCAATGAAGACGAAAACCAACAAGGTTGGCTATATTGTGGGTGCAGATTATCCGGTCTATCAAGAAGAAGCCGCTTTATTTGAACGGGGTGCGAAGGCTCGTCAACCCGACGTTGCAGTCTCTACTATTTTTCTAGGCAGTTGGACGGATACTGAAAAAGCCATCCAAGAAGCCCTGAAACTCGTTGATTCGGGGGTCGATTTCCTCGCCATTAACGCAGATGAGGCGGGAATCGCCGCCATTAAAGCCGTTACCCAAAAAGAGGGAGTCTATGTCATCGGCTGGACGAAAGACCTCTACGAACTGGCACCGGATCGGATGATAACTAGCGTTCTGCAAGATATTCCAGCCTTGGTACTCAAAGCTGCCACCCTAGTGCAACAGGGACGCTGGGAAGGGAAGCTTTATAAATTCGGTCTGAAGGAGAAAATTTATGACTTTGCGCCCTTTCGCGGGGCGCTGACTCCTGAAGAAGAGGCTAAATTCAAAGAAATCCGCGATCGCGTTGTCACCGGTAGAGTAGACATTACCCCTTAACCTTTTGGGAGCTGCCACCAACCGCACGCAAGCCGCCCAAAACCTTGCTCTTCGTCGCTATCCGCATGAAAAAAAACCGCAATTCTGGGCAACCCGCACCCTTCTGTGGCCTTCGACGCCAACTGTTTTCCATTGCCACTCAAATTCGTCTAGCTCTGGTGCTACTGGTGCTGTTGGGTGTTTTACCGATTGGCGGAATTTTGACCTATTTAGCCTATCAAGCTCAACTTCGGGAATCGCAACTGCTGCAACAAGAGCGATCGCAAGTCGCTGCGGGGCAAATTAATAACTATATTGACGATCTCCAGCGCAAACTCGCTTATTTAGCCCGCGTTCGCGGCTTAAGCAACCTGCCTCCAGACATTCAACGCAACTTACTCGAAGGTTTAAGCCGTCACAATGACGCCTACCAATCCGTAGGGATTGTCAATCGCGAGGGCAATGTTGTGACGATGGTTTCTCCCTATGAACCGTCAGCAATTAGAAATTTAGCCAACGAACCCCTATTTATCCGCGCCTTTAGGCAGCAAGAAGACTACAGCGGGCCTGTAGAATTCAATCCCGTCACTCGCCTACCCACTGCGATCTTAGCCGTGCCGATCCGCGACCAACAAGATCGAGTTGATGGCGTTTTATTTGCTCAAATTAACCTCAACTTCCTGTGGTTTATCTTGTCCCAGACTCGCGTCGGTCAAACAGGCTATGTTTATATTGTGGACGAGCGTAACTTTTTGATTGCTCGTAAAGGCGTCGATCCCAGAACCTTTCAAATTCAAGACCTCGCGGATCGTCCGCTGGTCGAACATCTCAGCAACCCTGAACTGAACATTTATCCCGGCTTGACTGACGTTCCAGTGTTTGGAGCCTCTGCAACCATTTCTAGCGTGGGCTGGACGTTGGTGGTTGAGTTACCCACGGCTGAGGTTTACGAACCCATCTATCAGATGATCGGGATCATGGGGATTGTTCTGCTTGTTCTGACCAGTTTAGCGATCGCTTTTGGTATCCTCTTATCGCGACAGATTGCCCTCCCTTTGCACCATCTCACCTCAGCCGCCACGCAAATTCGCGAAGGGAACTTGAACGCGCAAGTTCACATTCCCCAGAACCACGAACTGGGATTGCTTGCCTCAACCTTTAATAAAATGACCGCTGAATTGCGCGTCCTCATTGAAGCCGTTGAAGTCGAGCGTAATTTCGTTTCAGCCATTTTAGAGATTGCTGGGGCTTTAGTCGTGGTTCTCGATACTCGCGGTCGCATTGTGCGGTTTAATCGCGCTTGCGAACAACTCACGCAACTGACTTTTGCAGAAGTCCAAGAGCGTTATATTTGGGATGTTTGCTTGCACCCCACAACCCAGGCACATTTCCAAGTCTCTGCTGCATAACTAACTTTCCGATCGGATGCAGCGCGATCTCCCTAAATCCACGTCACTTGCTACAACGGAACCCCCGCAACGCAGTGACTCTCTTGACTCAAGAGATTTTGAAGAAAGTTTACTTCAAAAAGGCTGTAAACCAATATTGCATCATTTTCAGGACAATAAAAGGCTAATTGCCAAGGGTTAAGAATCAGCAATTAGCCATCTACTCTGTTTCTAGATTGCGGTCTTGTTTAAAGGAAGGTCAATCCCTCCTTTCTTAGCCGTAAGTTGTGAGCGTCCGGAAGAGATAGCCCAGAACTAAGCCAATGATAAAAGCCCAAACTTGTCCGCTTTCGATAAAAGTATTAAACGCTTGTTGGACATTTTGGACAATATCTGTATTGGCAGCTTGTTGGGCAAGAATTGTGCTATCGAAAGATGAGAACCACATCCAAATCGGCAAAGACTCAATGCCAACGAAGGCATGAGTGGACAAGGGAGAAATTCCCTGTAGAATTTCTACTAACATTGAAACTTGCTCCTCACATACTAGGGGTGGGTTGAACTCGGATCACCACCAGCGTCATATCGTCGCGGGTGTGATTATCCGGCCCAATAAATTCTTGCACGCAGTTAAACAAATGATTCAAAATTGCTTGCGGATCGTTGTATTGCTGGCACGCCGAGCGAAAGACTTGGATTAAATTGTCCTCGTCAAAGCGATCGCCGTGCTTGTTCGAGGCATCGGTAAAGCCATCGGTGTAATAAATTACAGTGTCTCCAGGCTGCAATTGAACCTGCGCGTCTTCATAATCCGATTCCATATCCAAACCGATCAACATGCCCATCGTATCGAGCCGTTTAATCGTTTTCGTGGCAGCTTGCCATAGCAAAGGCGGGTTATGGGCGGCATTGCTATAGGATAAGATCTGCGTCTGCGGTTCGTACTCAGAGTAAAAGAGCGTGACAAACCGATTAGAATTTTCCAAGTCTGCATACATTACTTGGTTTAAATGCTGAAGAATGCGAGCCGGTGAGTGACCGTTTAAAACTTCAGCGCGTAGCATTCCCCGCAGCATGGTC
>JAAHGE010000533.1 GCA_010672635.1 Desertifilum sp. SIO1I2
TATTAGCAAGCTAAATTCCTTCTAAGATCGGTCAGTTTTTCAAGATTCAATGAAGGGGAAGCAATTCTTCGTTCATTGGAACCTCTGTCAATTGACTTCTTTATCAACATTGTAGCGGTTTGAGCAGGATTAGACCAGGATGGAGACTGCTAAAACTGCCCTTTTTAGAAGAAATTTAGCTTGCTAATTGCCAAATTTCGGAAATTGCACCCTTTTTACAGCAATTCCCGAAATCTTTCGCATTGGCTTGAATAATAGCTCTAAGAGGATTCTCATTATAGCAAACTGAATCTCCTAATGTTGTCCTTTAGATAACCTCTGACTTTAGGGTTTCCAAGCCGGGAAATAAACACTTTCAAACCGTTGAGATAGCCGTCTCAAGCCGGTTCCATCAGCCGCGATCGCATAAAGCGAGCTATACTCAGATTCAGAGAAGTTAAATGCTAGTTGTTGGCTATCCGCAGACCAAACAACTTCTGCTACGCCAATTAGAGGTAATCTAGGGGCAAGGTGCCGTTCTTGTAAGTTAGCCAAAGTTAAAGTATGAATCGATTGACGATTGAACTCTCCTCGAACAAAGGCTAATTGCTTGCCATTTGGCGACCATTTGACTAAATCATAGAAGTCAAGTTTGTGAGTTAATTGGGTAGAAACGCCCGAATGGATATCAACTGCATAAATCGCTTGGTTTTGGTTTGAAGTCATTCCCGGTTGAATGCGAGTATAGGCAATTTTTTGACTATCGGGCGACCAGTTAATTGCAACGTTATAGAGTTCCTGCGTTGGATCTTGGGTTAATTGTCTGAGTTGACTTCCTTCCGCATTAATTGTATAAAGTTGCTGGCGGGGGTATTGACCCATCCAAAAGGCGATTTGGCGACTATTGGGCGACCAAACCAGCGAACTCCCTCCAGAATTATAGGGATTCTCAAAACGATTCCTCCGAGAATCGCTCCCGCTGGGATCTCGATTTTGGGTTAGATTGATAAGCTGCGAACCATCCACATTCATGCTATAGATATTCCCCGCTTGGATGAATGCTACTTTTTGACCGTTAGGAGAAATCACTAGAGACATTGCATCCCTGGGTAAGCGGTCAATTTTTCGGGTTCCTTGAATACTCGTGAGGGTACTGGTATACAGTTCAATGCTTCCGGATTCTTCAAGAGTGGAACCCTCGCAACTGCGTCCAAACACTAGACGTTGATTGGATGACCAAACGATTTGATAGGTTTCAACCTTACAAAAACTGCCTTTAAAGATAGACGTGAGTTGAGAACCATTCGCCTGCATTACATACAAGTCGGAACTACCATTTACAAAAGCCAGCCGCCTCCCATCAGGCGACCAGACAATGGGTGCAGTTACCTCGGTTAATGCAGGGGTTAAATTGCGCCGATGGGAACCATCAGCATTGATGAAAAATAGGGAATTCCTCACCGCACTCCCGCGTCCTTGAAGGGCTGTAAAGGCGAGGCTATTGAGAGAATGACTCAATTGAGGAATGGCAAAACTGGACTCAATAGAGACGCTAGCCAGGAGTCCAATCAGCAGACACAAACGAACAAGGCTGAAGCGAAAAGGGCGGGCCTGAAGCATAGATGTGACGGAACGTTAAGCCAATCGAAAAAAGAACCCTGTTTGCAAAGTATGAACGGGCTGTTCGCTACTATACTTTTTGCTGAAATAATGCGCTTAACAATATCTCCAGTTCAGGAGGACAAATTTCAGCATGAGCATAACATCGGAAGAGCAAATCTTGCCGCGATCGCAACAAAATGAAGATTATCCCCTTTCGGCGGTTCCCCCGGAAGCTAGAAAATCGATTTGGTCGCTAGCCCCCTTACTCATGGGGTTTACTTTATATTCGGGGACGCTATTCGCCGGGGGGCTGGTGGGACCTCAATTCCGCTTTTTCCCAGACTTGTTGGGTCTGATTGTTATCGGGAACTTAATCTTAGGGTTGTATGCGGCTGGATTAGGTTATATTGCTGCAAAAACGGGTCTATCAACGGTGTTAATGGCCCGGTTTAGCTTCGGGAGTGTGGGTTCCCGGTGGGTGGATTTCATCCTCGGATTTACCCAAATTGGCTGGTATGCTTGGGGTTCTGCCTTAATTGCAGATTTGCTGAATAAGTTGCTTGGGGTTCCGGAGTCGTTCAACTGGCTGTCAATCCTATTTTTTACTTATTTCTTCTGCATTACCGCCTATATGGGCTATCGGGCGATGGACTGGTTGAGTCGAATCGCCGTTCCTGCCATGCTGATTTTAATGATTTGGAGTCTATCCATTGCGTCTAGGGATGTGGGCGGATTTGCAGGGCTTCAAGCGATAGAACCCTTACAGGAGTTACCCGTCGGGGCGGCTTTAACGATTATTGTGGGGACGTTTGTGTCTGGAGGAACCCAGGCGACAAACTGGAGTCGGTTCGCCAATTCTGGAAAGACAGGTTTAATCAGTACCTTGGCAGCTTTTTTCTTTGCGAATGGCTTTTTAATCTTTACAGGGGCTTTTTGCGCGTTAGTCTATTCGGGAGATGCGGCGGTGGCGGATAGTTCGGATATTGTGCAAGTCATGGTTCGCCAAGGGTTGCTGTTTTGGGGGTTGGTGTTGTTGTTCCTGAATATGTGGACGACGCAGGATAACACGATGTATGCTTTCTCGGTTGCGGGGGCGCATATGTTCCGTTCTAATAAACGGACTCTGTTTGTTCTGGGTGGGGCAACGGTGGCGTTGGTGCTAGCCTGGGGAGGGATTTACAGTATGCTCATTCCGTTTTTGATTCTGCTAGGAACGTTTATCCCGCCGATTGGGGGGATTGTTATGGCAGATTATGGCTTACATCGTCGAGAAGGGTTTCCGGCGTTGGATATCCCGCAACCGGCGTTTAACTGGGCGGGGATTTTGGCGTATATTGGGGCAAGTGCGATCGCCTATTATTCTCCAGGTATTAAACCCGTGAATGGGATCGTTGCAGCGGTTCTGCTGTACTGGCTGCTGAGTAAAGTCTTTGATTCGCGTCGATAATTATGCAAAATCGCCAGTTTATCGCAACTGAACCTATCGGTCAAAGTGGCGAACGCGGCGAACAACAGGTTTGGGATAGCGTACAATTGAGCTTTGCCCGCAGACGGTGTTTAGGCTATTGGCGCTATCCTATTTTTTCCCCAATGGGAAAAACGCGCAAGGAACCGGATATTCTGATTCTCGATCGCGAATTAGGGATTATTGTGATTGAGGTGAAGTCTCTCGATATTGACCAAATTGTGGGAATTAATGGTCATTGCTGGATTGTCCAGAACTTTTATACCGAGACGCTAAATCCCTACGAACAAGCCGAACGTCAGCTATTTGCAGTTTTGCAATATTGCGATCGCGAACCCACTCTACACCAAAAAGTCCCCGGACGGGCAATGGTGGCGTTACCTTATATTTCTCAGGCACAATGGCGGGAACGAGGGTTTGATAAGCTACCCAGCAATCCGCCGATTCTGTTTCAAGATGACTTACCCTGTTTGTTAGACCGGATTAAACAATTTCCTTGTGTGGTGTCTGCGCGATCGCCGATCGAGCAACAATGGATATTATTACAGAGCGCGATCGCAGGTACGGCTTTATATTATCCGAATACAAGCGATCGCTGGCGGCTTTATTCCCCCCAAAGTCGGGCGGATGTTCTGGTTAAAGTTCGCCAACACCTAAACCAGCTTGACATTCAACAAGAACGCATTAGTAAGGCTATCCCTCCCCAGGCTA
>JAAHGE010000534.1 GCA_010672635.1 Desertifilum sp. SIO1I2
TCCGCTCAGTTGCGTGTTTTTCCGTCCCGTCACTCCCGGCAAATTCATGTTACGGATGCGAATTCCCAACGGCATTCTCACCTCCCAACAGATGCGAGTGCTAGCAGAAATTGTCCAACGGTACGGCGAAGATGGTAACGCTGATATTACCACAAGGCAAAACCTGCAACTGCGCGGAATTCGGATTGAAGATATCCCCGACATCTTCAATCGGTTTGAACAAGTCGGCTTAACCTCCGTCCAGTCCGGGATGGACAACGTGCGGAACATTACCGGATCGCCCGTTGCTGGTATTGACCGCGACGAGCTGATTGACACGCGGGAATTGGTGCAAGCCGTCCAAGACACGATCACCAACTCCGGTCAAGGCAACCCAGAGTTTACCAATCTACCGCGCAAATTCAACATTGCGATCGCCGGAGGACGCGACAACTCCGTCCACGCCGAAATTAACGACCTCGCCTTCCTCCCCGCTTACAAAGAGGGCACCCTAGGCTTTAACGTCATTGTGGGTGGCTTTTTCTCCGGTAAGCGTTGCGAAGCGGCCATTCCCCTCAACGCCTGGGTTGAACCGCACCAAGTCGTCGAACTTTGCCGGGTTGTCCTCGAAATTTACCGCGACTGCGGCTTAAGAGCCAACCGCCAAAAAGCCCGACTCATGTGGCTAATTGATGAATGGGGAATCGAAAAATTCCGCAGCGAAGTAGACCAACAACTCAGCTATCCCCTACAAACAGCCGCCCCCAAAGACGAAATTGACTGGGAAAAACGCGACCACATTGGCGTTTACCCCCAAAAGCAACAGGGATACCACTACGTCGGCTTGCACGTTCCCGTCGGTCGCTTATTTGCCGCAGACCTCTTTGATTTAGCCAGAGTTGCCGAGGTGTATGGCAGCGGCGAAATCCGCTTAACGGTCGAGCAAAATATTATCATCCCGCATATTCCCGATTCTCGCTTGGAAACCTTCCTAGCAGAACCCCTACTGCAAAAATTCTCGACTCAGCCCGAACCCCTAAGCCGCGCCCTCGTTTCCTGTACGGGTTCTCAGTTTTGCAACTTTGCCCTGATTGAAACCAAAAATCGCGCTTTGGCAATGATTCGCGAACTCGAAGCCGAACTGTCTGTTCCCCAGTCCGTTCGCATTCACTGGACAGGCTGCCCTAACTCCTGCGGACAACCCCAAGTTGCCGATATTGGCTTAATGGGAACCAAAACCCGCAAAGAGGGCAAAACCCTAGAAGGCGTGGATTTATACATGGGTGGCAAAGTTGGCAAAGATGCCCACCTCGGTCAATGCGTGCAAAAAGGCATTCCCTGCGAAGACCTTAAGCCAATTTTACGCAACTTGTTAGTCGAACGCTTTGGGGCAACGCCGAAGGCAGACGCTTAAACCCCAGCTTGGGCAAATCTGCCCAACCTCACCTTTTTTGTGATTCGCAAGCCCATTTTGTACCGTTATCTGCAACGGCACAACTTTCGATTGCGCTTTTTTCCACCCTCACCTCAAGAGTGCAACCATGAGTAACTTTTCTCGACGCAAATTTCTGTTCACCGCAGCCACCGCCACCGCTAGCACCCTCCTCATCCACGGCTGTACCTCCGGCAGCAATAACAACACAACAACCGCCGGGACCGTACCCGCTGCCAACGTCAACCCCGCAGATAGCCCAGAAGTGACTGGGGCCAAACTGGGATTTATTGCTCTAACGGATGCTGCCCCTTTGATCATTGCTAGAGAAAAAGGGATGTTTGCCAAGTATGGGATGCCCGATGTGGAAGTGCTGAAGCAGGCGTCCTGGGGCACAACCCGCGATAACCTAGAACTCGGTTCTACAGGGGGTGGCATTGATGGGGCGCATATTCTCACCCCCATGCCTTACCTGATGGCTTTAGGGACAGTCACTCAGCAACCCGTCCCCATGTATATCTTGGCCCGGTTAAATTACAACGGTCAGGGCATTCAACTTTCAAACAACTATAAGGATTTAGGGGTCGGCATTGATGCGAAAGCCCTAAAAGATGGTTTTGCTAGAGAAAAAGCCAATGGCAGAAACGATCTAAAAGCCGCCATGACCTTCCCCGGCGGTACCCATGATTTGTGGATTCGCTATTGGATGTCAGCGGCCGGCATTAACCCCGACACAGATGTTTCTACGATTGTGGTACCGCCACCGCAAATGGTGGCTAACGTGAAGGTCAATAACATGGAAGCCTTCTGCGTGGGAGAACCCTGGCCGTTGCAAACCGTAAACCAAGGGATTGGGTTTATGGCCGCAACCACAGGCGAATTGTGGAAAGATCACCCCGAAAAAGCCTTTGCGATGCGAGCAGATTGGGTAGACAGCAACCCGAAAGCAGCAAAAGCGCTATTGATGGCCGTGATGGAGGCGCAACAGTGGTGCGACCAAGCCGAGAATAAGGAAGAAATGTGCCAAATCTTGGCGAAGCGGGAATGGTTTAGAGTTCCTTTCGATGATATTATCGACCGCTCCCTTGGGAAATACGATTACGGGACCGGGCGGGTCGAAGATTTCAGCAATTCCTTGGTGATGAAGTATTGGAGAGATAATGCTTCTTATCCCTATAAGAGCCATGACTTGTGGTTCTTAACCGAGAATATTCGTTGGGGCTATCTCAAGCCGGATACGGATACGCAAGCCATTATTGACAAGGTAAACCGCGAAGACTTGTGGCGGGAAGCCGCACAGACAATGGGCGTTCCGGCAGCACAAATTCCCTCTAGTCCCTCTCGCGGTGTCGAAACTTTCTTTGATGGCGTCACCTTCGATCCAGAGAACCCAGAGGCTTATCTCAGACGGTTGGAAATTAAGAAAGTCAATATCTAGTTTGGCTGACAAGAAAGCATTGGTCGAGTGAGTTGACCAATGCTCGATCTCAATTGCTCAAGGCTTACACCAAAAGGATAACCGATTCATGAGTGCAAGTGTTTCTCGCCCCTCCCCAAAGATGACTCCCAATGCCGCGATCGCCTTTTTGCAGAAACGATCGCAAAAAGTTATCCGCCCCGCGATCGCGATCGCGATCTTTCTGGTCATTTGGCAAATTCTCTGCTCTAGTCCTGACTCTAATCTGCCTACGCCCATCCAAACCGTCCAAGAAACCTGGGACTTAATTATCGATCCCTTTTTCGATCGCGGCGGTACCGATAAAGGCATGGCCCTGCAAATCTTTGCTAGCCTGCGACGGGTTGCAGTTGGCTTCACCCTATCGGCAGCGGTCGGAATTGCATTAGGCATTCTCATCGGTACCAACCGCTTTGTTTACGATGCCGTCGATCCCATTTTCCAAGTTTTAAGAACCGTTCCGCCCCTGGCTTGGTTGCCCATTTCCCTAGCCGCTTTCCGCGATAGCGAACCCAGCGCCATTTTCGTCATCTTCATTACCTCCATTTGGCCGATTTTAATTAACACCACCGTCGGCGTTCAGCAAATTCCCCAAGACTATCGCAACGTGGCTCGCGTTTTACAACTGTCAAAGCGAGATTACTTCTTTAACATTCTGTTTCCGGCAACCGTTCCTTACATCTTTACCGGACTGCGAATTGGCATTGGTTTATCGTGGCTGGCGATTATTGCCGCAGAAATGCTAGACAGCCCGGACAGCGCCCGTCTGTGGGACCTCAAGACCAACGAGAAGATGGACAAGGACCGCTTCCGCCGCGATCTCGGCAATGTCGCCGAGGCCTATCAGGAAGTGGCGCGGCGGCTGGGGATTCTGCCCG
>JAAHGE010000535.1 GCA_010672635.1 Desertifilum sp. SIO1I2
TCGAGGAACCCTCGCTGGCCAAGGGCGGCGTGATGAACGAGGGCGAAGTCGCCGCGCGCCTCGGCCTTTCGGGTATTCCGCCATACTGAGTTTGCAGGTAATAACTAATCCAGGTAATCAGCTTGAGTGCAGGCGTTTTAGCAGCTTTTAATTCCTCATACTGTTTGCTACTAACTAAAACTTCTATTTCTGCGTTGGGTTCTTGCTTGCGTAACGTTAATTTTGTGGTTAAAGCAAACGCATTTAATAAATTTAGAGTGGCTGCTTTATTCGATTTATCAACTTCTGGTTCTGATTCGCGGACATTGACCCAAATTTGTCGGGAAAGATTGCGCGTTGTCACTACAATTTGTCCCCAAAGTTTTCGCCCTTCCCAATACCGGTCGTAGGCGGTATTGGTGCGAAAAACCAATAGCAAACCCAACACCAAGTTAAAGACAACGTTGGTAATAACATTGCTTAAAAAAGGCAAAGAAACCGGATATCCCCAGTAGTATAAACCTGAAACTACAACTCCTAAGAAGGCAAAAAAGAGAACGCGAGGGAAGATAATTGGCGCAACCGAACCGCGCAACCGAATTGCGAGTTTAAACCATTCCATTTTCCAAATTGGGTAGGCTGGGGAGTTCTCTGGAGTTGAGCAGTCAGCTTCTCCAAACATGACTTACAAATCCTTGTGCGTAAAGGGCTTGGCATCTTTCCCCGAATAGGTTGATGCCACATGACCTGCCCCCACAAGCTGATATTTATAGGTAACTAAACCTTCTAACCCCACAGGGCCGCGAGGGGGCATTTGTTGGGTACTAATTCCCACTTCTGCACCGAATCCATAGCGAAATCCATCCGCAAAGCGCGTCGAACAATTGTGATATACACCAGCCGCATCCACTTGAGAGAAGAATTCTTGGACGGCTTCTGGATCTTCGGTGACAATGCCATCGGTATGTTTAGAGCCATAGGTATTAATATGCTCGATGGCTTCCGCAGTTGAGTCAACCAGTTTAATAGCCAGAATTAAATCGCTATATTCGGTTGACCAATCGCTTTCAGTGGCTTCGGCAATATCAAGAATTTTACAGGTGGAGGGGTCGCCTCGCAAGTCCACATTTTTAGCTTGCAATGCTGTCGCTAGGGGAGGGAGAATGGTGGGAGCGATCGCGCGATGAACTAACAGCGTTTCAATGGCATTACAAGCTGCCGGGTAATCCGTTTTGGCGTCTATTGCGATCGCGATCGCCTTTTCTAATTCCGCCGCTTGGTCAATATACAAATGACAAATACCATCTGCATGACCTAAAACCGGAATGCGCGTATTATCCTGGACAAAACGGACAAAAGAATTAGAGCCTCTAGGAATAATAAGATCGACATAGCGGTCGAGTTTGAGCAATTCTAACGTCTCTTCGCGGGTTTCCAATAACTGGACTGCATCGGGGTTAACTTCGGTTTGCGATAAGCCTTGATGAATCGCTTTAACAATGGCTTGAACCGAACGCAAGGCTTCTTTTCCCCCTTTGAGAATAACCCCATTCCCCGATTTAATCGCTAAGGAAGTAATTTGAATCGCCGCTTCAGGACGGGCTTCAAAAATAATCCCTAATACGCCCAAAGGACAAGTCACGCGCTTGAGAATTAACCCATCATCCAATTCGCGGTGAACTTGCATTTTCCCGATGGGATCGTCAAGGCGCTGCACATCCCGCACGCCAGCGATCGCTCCCTTTAGCTTCACCTCATCCATTTTTAGCCGATTGTAGAGCGCTCTGGCAATTCCCTCGGCTTCTGCGGCTTGACAATCGGCCTGATTTGCCGCCACAATCTCAGCAGCATGGGATTCTAGAGCGATCGCGATCGCCTCTAGTGCTTGATTGCGCGCCTGGGTAGAAAGTCCCCCCAACTGACGCGCCGCTTGTTTCGTCCGTTGACCAATCTGTTCTAAAGCCGACGTTACGACTGAACTCAAACTCATCACTAACTCCCAAACCCAAACCCAAAACTGCATGGCCTGTGTGCAGCATTTTAACATTCAGCACCAGCAGAGGCGAGGCAAGTCCTGTCGCTTCTCCAACGTCCAACTCTGCGATCTTCTTGCCTACTGCGACGCTAAGAAAGCACTAAAGTAGGATTAGCCAGTGTCTTTAAACGGCTTTTACCCGCTTCCAGTTAATGTCCTTGGGTTCCATGCAACGATTTCCCGCCTCTCGGTGGCTTTCCCAATATCGTCTGAGCATTCCCGCGATGATTCTGTTGGGAACGCTGTTGTTAAGTGCGATCGCCGCTTATTCGGTTCAGCTAACGGCAACCACCAAAGATAGATTGCGTTTCAATAATGCCATGCAATCGACTCAGCTTGCCATTGAGAACCACATCAAAACTCATATTGCGCTGTTGCAGTCTGGAAGCGGTTTATTTGCAGCCAGCGATCGCGTCACCTTAAATGAGTTTCGGGCTTGGAGCAGTCGTCTAGCCTTAAACGAACAGTATCCCGGCGTGCAGGGAATTGGCTATTCTATCCGCATTCCCCCCGGACAGCAAGCCACTTTCCTTGCCCAGATGCGCCAGCAGGGATTACCCAATTTTAACCTCCGCCCCACTTACGAGCGCGACGAATATCACGCCATTATTTATCTTGAGCCTTTAGATGCTCGCAATCAAATTGCCCTTGGCTACGATATGTTTAGCGAACCCACGCGCCGAGTTGCAATGGAACGCGCCCGCGATACGGGAGAACCTGCGGCATCTGGAAAAGTCACGCTGGTTCAAGAAATAGATGTCAACAGACAGGCTGGCTTTCTGATTTATGTCCCCGTTTACAGGACTGCCCAGATTCCCCCAACTGTAGCAGAACGCCGAACAGCCTTACAAGGCTTTGTCTACAGTCCTTTTCGCATTGGAGATTTAATGCAGGGGGTTTTTGACCATAACATCAATCCCTATGTGGATTTCGAGATTTATGACGGCGAGCAAATTCGCTCCAATTCGCTGCTCTATCAAAGCCGCCAAACAATCAGCACTCAACCCCGTTTCCGAGAGACTCGAAGCTTTGAAGTTGGCGGACATCCCTGGAGTATTGTCTTTAGCTCGCGTCCGGAATTAGAACGCGACTCCACTCAACAGTTAGTCCCTTTAATTTTAATGGGGGGAACCCTGTTAGGTCTGATCTTGTTCGGGATTACGCGATCGCAAATACAAGCCCGACGAACAGCCGAACGGATCGCAGCAGAATTGCGCCTCTCAGAACAAGCCTTACGCGAAAGTGAAGAACGCTTCCAAGTCTTTATGGATCGTTCTCCAACCGCCGCTTGGATTAGCGACGATCGCGGTACCTTACTATACGCCAATTCTACCTACGGTCGCCTTTTTGCCCTACCGACGCTCGATGTGGTGGGTAAAACCGCCTTCGATCTTTATCCTCCAGAACTGGCGCAGGCGTGAGAGACGTAGAGGCATGGCATCAGCACTGGTTGCAAAGCCAGCACCCCCTAGCGAGCCTGAGAAGCAGACACAGAAGGCTATACTCAAGTACGTGCTAATTCTGCGCTGCACGGTTGGTGATACACCAATGTCACAAGCAGCTGCTGGGTCTGGCAGCTTGAGCCTCTGTTGAGAGATGCAATGGAGTTTCGGCAACTGCGGCAGCCAAACCCATCCATTGAGCGAAGACGAAGAAAGAGACTAAATGAAGAGCAGACCTCCACAAGGTTGGCACTGTA
>JAAHGE010000536.1 GCA_010672635.1 Desertifilum sp. SIO1I2
CTCCAATAGAGACTTTTAGCTTCTTCATCCCATAGGCAATCGCCAGCTAAAGGACGATCTTGAGTGCCGTATCGCGAGGATGCAATATTGCAGAGGACGCTAGATTTTCTATCAAGAGTAAGTTCTCAGTCCTGAAAAGAAAATGTGCATAATCTCAAACATTTCAAATTAAATCCATCCAAGGACAGATGTTTTGAAATATTTTTTAATATTAATTAAAATCGCGAATATCCAATGGTATCGCATTAATAACCAGAAAATCGTCTATGCATGTCCCCCTATCCGCCCGTCTTTACATGCGAATTTTCATCAGTAAAGTTTGGCTGAATAGCGGCTGTAAAGTAGTATTGACTTGATTGATGCCTGCGGGGGAAGACAGTAAGGCACAAAGAGTTAAGATGGAGGCGATCGCAGTTGCCTCAACTAGCTTGCGAAGGTTAATCACGTGCAACTCCTAAAAACCGACGGCGAAAAGTAACGTTAGTTGCAGTTGCACCCTGAAGCAGAAATTGATGCGATATCCCTACTTTCAGGCAAAGCGATAAAGTTATGGAATAAACAAGGCAATTTTTACATAAACTTTATTCCTTGCAAAGGCTGCATAAGGTTTATGTGAGTTAGGATTTAAGATTTATTTCACATCAGAAAAACTACGGACTAATTTAGGGGTTTAACCGGGATTTTGACCTGCATTTCCGTACCATTTCCTAATTGAGAAACGCATAAAAGTTGGCCCTGATGTTGATTGACGACAACTTGATAACTAATCGTCAAACCCAAGCCCGTTCCCTCCCCAACCCCTTTCGTAGTAAAGAAAGGATCGAAAATTTTGGCTTGAATTTCTGCGGGAATTCCAGAACCATTATCCGCGATCGCCACAACCACCCAATCCCCTTCCGCGCGATTCTCCACGCCAGTACGGATCGTAATCACCCGATCCTCCGCCGGACATTCTTGCATCGCCTCAACCGCATTCATCAGTAAATTCATAAATACCTGATTGAGTTGTCCGGGATAGCATTCCACAGGGGGAATCTCTCCGTACTGGCGCACCACCTGAATACTGAGAGGAACAGGGGCGATCGCTTCAGCCACAGCAGACGATGCAGTCGCTCGTGCAGACTGAGTATAGCGCCAAGACTGGTACTCTAGAGGAGCCGAACCAGAAGGTAGAAAATGCCCCTGTAAAAGCAGTAAGGTACTCTCTAGCCCCTCATGAAGATCGGCAATTTTTCGCTGAGACTCATCTAAGCGAGAGAAATTACGCAAAGACAAAACAATTTCGCGAATTCTCTCCGCACCCGCCGTCATCGAACTCAAGAGTTGCGGTAAATCTCGTTCGAGAAAATCTAACTCAATCTCCTCTAAAATCTGCTGAATGCCTGCTTCCGGGTGGGGATACCGTTCTTGATACGCCTTAACTACGCGAATCAAGTCGTTGATATACCACTTCACATAGGGAATATTGCCATAAATGAAACTCACCGGGTTATTAATTTCGTGAGCGATACCCGCCACAAGCTGTCCCAGGCTAGACATTTTCTCGCTTTGAATCAACTGGGCTTGAGTCAATTGCAATTGCTTGAGAGTCGTAGCGAGGTGTTCGGCTTGGGCCGCACTTTGTGTCGCTTGATGCTGAATTTGCCCGTACAGGTGCGCCTGCTGGATCGAAATCGCTAATTGATCGGCCACTGCGATCGCTAATTCCCGGTCATTTTTAGACCAAAAGCGATTATACGCACATTGATTGAGATATAAAATCGCATGAAGCTGACCATTCGCTTTCACCGGAACCACCAAAGACGATTTAATTTGGGCGCTTTGGTATTCTGGATTGTGGGTACCAATCCGCCGATCTTGAGAAATATCTGAAATCGCAACCGGCTGAGAATGGTGAATCACCCATTCTGTAATCGGTCCAGATGTCTCAAACTCTTCTAAAGAGGGGGTAAAAGGGAGGCGACAGACCTCATAAAGATGCTTATATTGGTAAGCAAGCGTCCCCAAAGAGGTTTTAATTTCCTGTAAATGCAAGCTTTCCGCGTGTTGGCTGGAAGCCTCGCCGACTAAATGCACCAGACAGCGATCCGCCTGCATCGCTTCGAGTAAATGGGCGATCGCTTCAGTCAAAATCGTCTCTAAGTTAAAGCTTTGGCGGGTTTGACTGGTAATTTGATTGACCAGTTTTTCCCGCTGAGCGCTTTTTTGGGTTTGTTCGTAGAGTCGCGCCTGGGCGATCGCAATTTCGAGTTGTTGAGCGATCGCACTAATAAACTCAATCTCCGCCTCCGACCAACGCCGCGCCCCACTGCGCCCCCAAAAATTGCTGCGCGCATCGCACCCACAAGCAATAAAGCCGATCCACTCCGCATCCGCCTGAAGCGGTACCCATAAATTAGCCGCCGTATTCAACAAGCGTTCGCCACTACCCGCTCGACTCCGATGTCCCAACTCAAACAACCGCGAAATTAAACCCCAAGCCTCGGTTGCGGGCGTCCGGGTTTGAATAATCATCTCACCTTTGGCGATCGCCCCAGCCGCAGAGCCAAACTTTTCCAACGGGTGATACCCCAACTGCGAGGGACTGTGGGGTTGGCCCAACCACTCGCAGACCACCTGAACTCGCTGAGTATCCTGAAAATACCATAGGAAACTACAGCGGTCTAACTCTAGGAGTTGCCCCACCTCATCTACTGCGGTTTGCAACACAACTTTTAATTCTAATGAACTCCGAATGCGATCGACCGCTTGGCGCAAGCGGGCACTTTGTTGCTGAGGATGTTTGAGCCAGCTAAGTAGCTGTTGTTTGGCGTGAGGCAAGATCAAAAACACGGGCCGTAATTAGGGTTGGGCAATTCTAACAGCAATCCGAGGTCGGGCCAATCGCACCCAAATTTTAGCTTCGCGACCTCTGGAGGATTTACAGCGATTTTAAATGACTTATAATCTATTATCTGATTGGATACTGCAACCAAAAACACAGCAATCACATACCTTTTGGTAGATGAGGCTTTGTGTAGGCCGGCAGTATTCTTTTCATGTCGCGTGTCGGCTCGTCATTTATCTCGCACTCATTTACCGAGGTGTGTATGAAAAAGTTAGTTGGCTTAATGCTTGCTTTAGGACTCGTCGCGGTTGGCGTTGCTGCCTGCGGTACTGGAACCGATGATACAGCCCCTCCGGCTAGTCCTGCTCCTGAAGCTTCTCCTTCTCCCTAGGGGATAAGGAAAGTTTCCAGTTCCCTTTTGCCTTGCTCAACGGGGATCGGTCGTATAGCAACTGTTTTTAGCGAATGCGACTGAAGTGAGATATACCCTGGAGGGGGGAGGAGAAGTCAAGCCGATCTTTTCCTCCCTACTCTGGTTAACCTTTCCCCGCGCTCTTCCATTGAATCGGTGAGTATAGCCAGCCGGGTCGTAGAGATACCCGCTAAAGTGAATATGAGAAACTTCAATTTCTCAAATTAATGCGACTACTGCAATTTAGTACCTCTCATTACTGCCGCAAAGCTCGGCTAGTATTGGGTTATAAACAAATTAAATATCAAGTTGAAAATCTCACCCCCGGTTTGCACCTCCTCAAAGTCAAACCGCTCACCGGGTTAACTACGCTTCCGGTTCTCTTAGCGCCACAACCAGACGAACCGAAGGCGATCGCCGACTCAACCCGCATTTGGCAATATATCGAGCAGCATTATCCTCAGCCACCGCT
>JAAHGE010000537.1 GCA_010672635.1 Desertifilum sp. SIO1I2
GCCCGGGCTTGACGTTGTCCCCTGGAATGCCACTCGGTCTGAACGGGCCCCCGTCGGATGGAGACGGAGCTGAACCACAGCCGGTTCACGGAAGCACGCGCGCGCGCATCGCCTTGGTGACGGGCAGACTAGAAGTCGGGGAAGAGGTCTTGCACAGGCTGTCCGATATGGTCCTCAATGGGCAGACCGTTAATGGCTGCCAGCGTTGGGTTAAGTCGGACAAAACGCATCTCTTGATCGAACAGGCACAATCCCAGCGGGCTATTCTGGTACAGACTCTCAAGCAGCTGGTTGCTCTGCATGAGGGCTTCCTGGACTTGTTTCAAATCGTTGATGGCGATCAGCGTGAGCACGACGCCATCGGTTGTGCCGTCTTCCCGGCAATAGGGCAGAATCCGCAGGAGCAGGCGATCGCCGGTCTGCAGGTTAGTTGCTTCCGTTTCTTGCGACATCTGGGTGTCGGTCACCTGCTGAATGAGATCCGCTAAATTGTCGATATCTAAATGATTCACCAGTTCCGCCAAGGGTCTGCCGGTGTCGCCGGTCCGAAAATTAAAGACATCAGTGGCTGCCGGAGTAAACTTACGAATATTGAGTGCCCGGTCTAAAAAGACCACGCCAATGTCAGTACTCTGGAGCAGGTTATTAATATCTGCTGTGAGTTCAGTTAACTGCTGAATCCGCTCCTGATTTTCAGCGTTGACGGTGTAGAGTTCTTCGTTGGCGGATTGCAGTTCTTCATTGGTGCTTTGCAGTTCTTCGTTCGAGGCGAGCAGTTCTTCATTAGTCGCTTGCTGCTCTTCGTTTGCGGTTTCTAGCTCTTCAATGCTGGTCTGGAGGTTTTCGCGGGTCTGCTGCAGCTCATACTCCAGTTCCTGGACGTGGCGCGAAATATCAGAGTCGGGGTCAAACTCGGTATCGGTCTCCCGATCGGTTGCCTGGGTCAGAGGCTCCACCTCAAGCAGGACAATCAGTTGCCTTTCAAGGCTGGCCGTTTCAGAGCTGACGTTGCCAACCCAGAGAGTCAATCTTTGGCTGGGCTCTAACTCTGCTATCTGGATGTCGCTGTACAACACTGGCTGCTGGTCTCGCCTAGCCCGGTGCAGAGCCGTACTCAACGGAATCTTGAGTGACGGCAGCACTAAATCGAGCACCTGGGTATTGAGTTTCCCGATGGGAAAGTCCAACAGCCGGGCGGTATTGAGTAAGATGTGCAGCACTTGCAGGTTGTTGTCAATCAGCAGGCAGGTCACCAGACGATGGCCAAACCGCAGCTTCAGCACCTCCGATAGCAGGTACTCGTATGGGGTATTAGCCGGTTTAGGAGGCTTGGCTAACGCAACAGACTGGACCATGAGTGATGCCACCGTGCGGTTGATGGGGAGCTGGACGCCCTGCCGTTTGCGGAAAAGTTTCCAGTGCTGATTGAGGGTATCGAAGGCGTGGGACAGGGTACCCAAATGCTCAGAGGGGCCTAAAACCAGTATTCCCTGGGAGGTCAAGGAGAAGTGCAAAAGCTTCAGCACCTGTTCTTGCAGGGGAACCTGCATGTAAATCAACAAATTCCGACAACTGACCAGGTGCATCTGCGAAAAACCTGGATTCTTTGTCAAGTCCTGGGAAGCAAAGATGACCTGGGTACGAATAAATTTTTTGATGCGATAGTCACTGCCCTCTGGGGTAAAGAAGCGCTCTAGCCGTTCATGGCCCAGATCGTGCAAAATTCTGTGGGAATACACCCCCTGGGAGGCAATCAGCAGGGCTTCCTGGTCAATATCGGTAGCAAAGAGTTTGACCGGATGGCTTTTCCCGAGTCGCTGCATGACTTCATAAACGGCGATTGCCAGAGAATAGGCCTCCTCACCCGTGGAACAAGCTGCGACCCAGAGTCGTAGCGGTTGTCTCGGCGGTAGCCTTTCCAGTAAGGCTGGCAAGACATCCCGCTGTAGCAATGTCCACATTTCTGAATCACGGAAAAATCGTGTCGCCCCAATCAGCAGGTCTTGCCGGAGATTTTTGACTTCCTCGGGGGTTTCGACCAAATAGGTCAGGTAGTCTTCCACCGTATTGGCCTTGGAGAGCAGCAACCGATGGACAATCCGACGGTGGAGGGTGCCTGTCTTATATTGGGAAAAGTCAATATCCTCCTGTTGCTGCAGGATATCTAAAATGCGGGACAACTGCTCATCGGGCAGCAGGGGTTCGGCACTGTCGTTAGCCGTCGTTTGGGTCTCGGTGTAGCGGATGATGTCACAAACGGCCTGGGCCAGCTCTTCAGGGGAGAGAATTTCATCGACCAGTCCCGAGCTGATGGGGCTGCTGGGCATGGCTCCAAATTGGGCGGTTTGCCGTGACTGTACCAGGGCAATGCCGCCGGAACGGCTGATTGCTTTAAGACCCTCAGTACCGTCCTGCCCGGTGCCAGAGAGCACAATGCCAATGGTGCGATCGCCCCGCTCCTGGGCCAGGCTCAAAAAAAAGCGATCGATCGGGGAATCGCTAAAGGCTCCTGGACGCTCCTCCAGCCGTAGCTGTTGCCCGTGTAAGCTCACCATCATCCCCGGCGGCAGGACATAGACGTGGTTGAGCGCCAACATCATCCCATCCTCAATGATCCTGACGGACAATGGGGTGTGCTGCTGTAACAGTTCCACCATCAAAGTAGGAAAATCAGGGGATAGATGCTGCACCACCACAAACGCTGCACCAGGGTCGGGGGGCAAACTGCCAAAAAAAGCCTCCAGCGCCTGCAATCCCCCCGCTGAAGCACCAATCCCAACTAGAAAACTGGTCTGGGATAAGGAGATAGGTTTGCTCCGGTTGGTAGATGGGTCCATTAAACATCTCCAAAGCTAAAAAGCGTGGCGATGAGAGCATTCGAGAGAGCACCGAACGCCCTCGGATTGGAACAATGAAGGAAAATTAGTTATTAAGTGGGGACGAAAAATTAAAAACAAGGGTGATGACCTTATCCCAGTTTAAATGCACAACAGCTTAAACCTCCCTCTCCACTCGGTACAGTTAAGAAGCGACTGAGACGGTCTGCGGTGGGGTTAAAAGTAAAGGTTTCTCGCTTCCCTCCAGGTAGAGTGATATAAACTCGCGTTCCTTGGCTAAAGGCTTGTTCGGCAATGCCAAACTGTTCGTCAGTTAAATCTTTGCCCAGAGAAGTCCGTAAATCGGTATCTCGGAATTCTAATCTCCAGCCATAGCCAAAGTCATCGGTTGTATTGGCATTGAGAGAATCGTAGGTGCGGGTGACGCTGATGGGAATCCCACTAACAGGCATCTCTAGGTCGGTAAACGATAAGCGGAAGTTGCCTAACTTTAAGTCTCCTCTTACATCTACTGACATCTCAGTAGCGATCGCTCTGGTGGCAAGTTGCAACCTTGCAATCCATTTAAATACCAGAGTCATTATCGTCTCGCAAATGACGATCGCTCTCGTAATCTTTCAACCTTGCTCTTAACTTAGTTCGAGCAGCAGAGTTATTGTGTTCAACAAAGGGCGATCGCTCTTATTCTGTTGCAATTCCCGCTTTACCCATTGCGAACGAGCCATGTTAGTATACTGAGCGAATCGTAAGTGCGAGTAACACCGATGGGAATCCCCGTCAGGGGAATCTCTAAGTCAGTAAACGAGAGGCGGAAGTTGCCTAACTTTAAGTCTCCCCCCACATCTACTGACATCTCAGTAATATA
>JAAHGE010000538.1 GCA_010672635.1 Desertifilum sp. SIO1I2
GTGGGGGAACTGGCTTTTGCTGGCAAAAAACCACTGAGTAAAACCAGTTCTATGGTGACTAGCGCAATGACGATAAATTTCAACATATTTTCCGGTTAACTTGTAGTATCTTACCCAGATGCTTCTGATTTCATATCATAGGTAGACATCAAGTTGAATCGGGACAATTCCGCAAACTGCGATCGCATTTTTTGCCTAAACTAGCTAACGCTAGCAAACCTGCGCCATATGCCGCTTCCCGATAAGGTGCAACAACTTGAATTTGCGGTGCCTGCTGCTGCAATTGAGCGATAAACTGTTTTCTCATCCCTGCTTTTCCCTGCCAAACGCTGCCTATTGTAACGACAAATACATGCTCTTCTAGGCAAAATAACTGAGTCTTAACTCTTAGGGTCGCTTTAACAAAGTCTTGTACGGCGGCTTTGATTATTGAAATAGCAATAGCATCGCCATTTATAGCCGCGCGATCGACTAACGGAGCTAAAGCGGCGATCGCGCTTGGCTCTTGATATTTTTGATACATCAATCTGGGTAAATCGTCCAAACTCTCTAACTGTAAAGCCTCTTGAAAGAGGGTTTCTAACTGGGTAGCTTCTCCGACTCCATCCCGTGCGTTTAGAACCGCTTTTAATCCTGCAAGCGCGATAGAATAGGCACTCCCCGGATCGCCAACTCGCGCACCCCAACCCCAAACCCGCTTTGTTTCCCCGTGTTGATTTTGTCCAAAAATCAGAGAACCCGTCCCGGCGATCGCAACAATTCCCACCGGCGAACTCAGTCCCCCCACCAGCGCGATCGCGGCATCGTGGGTAATAATCAGATTCTCTGGTAAAATATCCCAAATAATGGGTAAACTGGGGTCTTGCTGTAACTGAGCCACGATCTCTACAATGACCAGACGATCCGAAACTCGTCCTACCCCTGCTAATCCTAACGCGATCGCAGCGATCCTCAGTCTTTCGGGAGTATAGGCTGTAATACAGCAACGAATCGCTTGAGCGATCGCCCCTTTAGCCGCTTCCACCCCCACATTATGATAATTGGACCCTTCCCCTACTCCACGACTGAGAAGGCGATCGCGATCGTCCATCAACAAACAAATCGTCTGGGTTCCCCCACCTTCAATCCCTAAAATGTATACCATTGCGACCTACAAAACGACAGCTAGGCAAGGGAGATGATCGTGCTGAGTTCAAGACAGAGTGCTTTAAGATCGGTGACACTAATCATTAACGGACTCTCAACGCCATCCCATGCCTAATGCTCTCGAACAGCAAATTGCTTTTATTATTGAAATCGATAAACTCAAACAGGTTTTGCGCCAAACCCTATTAACTGATGGTTCTCGGCGGGAAAATAGCGCCGAACATTCCTGGCATATAGCGCTGATGGCGGTCATTTTACAAGAATATGCACCCCCTGAAGTGGATATCTTACACGCGATTAAATTATTGCTGATTCACGACTTAGTGGAAATTGATGCAGGCGATACCTTTTGTTATGACGATCGCGGTAACTTAGATAAAGCCGAACGCGAAATTAAAGCCGCCGAACGCTTGTTTGGCTTGCTTCCCCCAGCACAAGGACAACAGTTACGCCAACTTTGGGATGAATACGAAGCCCAAGAAACGATTGATTCTCGCTACGCCAAAGCGCTAGACTGTTTGCAGCCCGTCTTGCACAACCAGCAAACCCAAGGGGGAACTTGGAGATTGCATGGGGTAACGCGCGATCGCATTATGAAGCGCATTAGTGCCGTTAAAGAGGGCGCGCCCGGACTTTGGCCGTTCGTCCTACAATTATTAGACGATTGCGAAAAAGCGGGTTATTTCCGGGTATAGCGATGTTTTACCCCAATGGGAAAATACTCTGGATCGCCCGTTGGGGTTAGAGTAATTTGAGGTTGCTGATACTCTGGGGGAACATAATTGGCAAATTCGCTATTGAGTCGGAGAAGCTGAGATTGGATCGAAAGTGCGATCGCCTTTTCCCTTTCCTCAGTTGCCGTTACCCCTGGCGCTAACTCTACCACAACCGATAGATAGCGGTCTTGATTTTCATCCGCTTGTACCTGTAACACAAACTTACCCGTCACCCATTCGCGGATCGTAGGTTGTTCTAAGCCCACCGTAACATTCTCTGGATAAATATTCGCGCCAAAGAACGACACGGTAAAATCCGATCGTCCGAAGACATACACAAAGGGTAACGGATGAATCCCTCTTTGGGAGTGCAACTCCGCCACCGGATCGAAACCGCGATCGCTCAAAAACGCTAGCATTTGCTCGTAAGGGATAATTCCCCCCGTATCGTTAATGTGATAGCGCAATAAAGGGATACCGTTATCGCCAGAAAACAGCAGGGTTCCCTCTTGGACTTCAAAAAAACGACTCAATGGGTCATATTGAACTAAGGTCGGTAAGCGCGACTCGCCGAATAAGGCTTTGGCGGCTTCGGGATGTGCGGCTAAAAAGCGACGGATACAAATACTGAGTGGCGTTTCATTCCCCAAAACCCCCGCATCCGCAGTCCCGTACATTGCAGCAAAATCATAACAGGGGGAGTTTGCGCCAATACGTTCTGCGACTAAATCTCGCCATTCTTCGCTAAACACTTCCCCAGCAAACACCATCTTAATCCGGTAGCGCGACCACTCCATACCCTGAGCAATCCCGTTATCGACAACGGTTTTTAAAAAAGGAGGATATCCTAATAAAACCACTTGCTCAAAGCTATCCCCCAACGCTTGGACAACGCGAAAGATTTCTGGGAGGTTATTTCCCGGCGTCACCACTGTAATGGGGTAGCCTTTCAGCGCCAGGTAGCGACAGCAGTTGGTGGTAAACATTCCCCCCACCCAGGTTCCTAGAGTGAAACAAACCACCGCGAGGGTACGACGAGTATCGGCTTGGAAACTATCGTGAAAGATTTGCTCAAACCGGGTGGTAATATGCAGTTCGTCGCTAGCAAACCTCGGCCAAAAAGTGGGTTGTCCAGTGGAACCGGAGGAGACTGCAATCGTATCGCACCATTCTAGCTGACCGTGGCGGCATAAGTCAGTGAGGGGATATTGGCGATGATAATTTTGTTTGGTTGTTAAAGGAAGGGTTTGGAAATCTGTAAAGTTTTGAATAACCGTCGGGTCAATCTCCCGTTCTTGGATAAAAGCTTGATAGGCTGGAACAGTGGCGATCGCGCTATGGAACAAGTCCACCACAGCCTGTTCGGGAGAGTGGTGCAAACAACGCGCTAAGACGGCTTCTAGAGGGGTACTGAGGAATTCAGTTAAGGCTTTAGTGTAGCGTTGGTGCTGTTCGGGTTGCATAATTCTACTCGCGATCGCCCAAGACTATCTTATTATGCGAGTTAGGGAAACATCCGATCGCGTTGTGTTCGCGATCGCTTCAATTTGTAACCAGCCTCACAAGAACTTCATCAAGCCGTCACCCTGGATCGAGCCAAAATTTGCGATAGTCGAAGTAGGGTGTTCCGCGCTAAGGCTAACCATCATGAACGCTGCCATTTACTTACCCTCAATGCCCTATGTGACTCAAGTGGCTGACCAAGTTTTCCTGTCGCGCCAATTGACCCGACGCCACCAATATCTGTTAACCTTGTTACTACAAGACTTTTCTCTTAGCTCGCAAGAACTCAATTTAATTGAACAAATCTCCGAAGCTGTCAGTTGTGGAAAAGTTC